>JANMLE010000451.1:0-7840 GCA_031372385.1 Planctomycetota bacterium
CTCATCGGCCAGGTTCCCGATGCCTCGGCGGCAATCAAGAAAGCTGCCAACACAAAGCCCATCACCAATCCCAAGTTTGATCCCAGCGGAGAAGAGGTCGAGTTGTTCGCCGCCATTGAGGCCGGGCAAGTCGAGGCCAAATTGATTCCCAAAAACGCTCTCGGCGGGACCGTGTTCATCGAGAACAAGACGGACAAGCCGCTGAACGTGAAAGTCCCTGAAGCCGTGATTGGTGTCCCCATGAACGCCCAGTTTGGCGGAGGAGGCATGGGCGGCGGCATGGGCGGCATGGGCGGCGGCATGGGTGGCATGGGTGGCGGCATGGGTGGCATGGGTGGCGGTGGCCAACAAATGATGGGCGGTGGCATGGGCGGCGGTGGAATGGGCGGT
The DNA here is from genome assembly GCA_031372385.1 of Planctomycetota bacterium. Taxonomy (GTDB): domain Bacteria; phylum Planctomycetota; class Planctomycetia; order Planctomycetales; family Planctomycetaceae; genus Schlesneria. The sequence goes on from JANMLE010000451.1 coordinate 391, forward strand.
GGCATGGGCGGCATGGGTGGTGGAGGCATGGGTGGCATGGGTGGCATGGGTGGTGGCGGAGGAGGAGGTGGTTTCTTTTCGATCCCGCCCGAACGAATCGTTGCCGTCAAGTTCAACTCGGTCTGTCTCCAACATGGACGACCTGAGCCCACCGCTGCGAACAAATACCGATTGCTTCCCGTCTCCCGAGTCAGCAAGGATCCAGTCCTGTACGAACTGCTTTCCTCGGTCGGCAGCGGCCGAGTGGATTCGCAGGCCGCGCAGGCTGCGGCATGGACGATTTCCGACAAGATGAACTGGCAGCAACTCGCGGCAAAGACGGTTGATCACCTTGGCGGTCAGCCATCGACTCCCTACTTCACGCAAGAGCAGTTGATGAGTGCCCAGCAAGTGCTGGCCCAGGCCGTCGAGCGTTCAGCAAAGCGCAAGGACGAAGCCCCCGCCACAGTCGTGCAGCCTCGCACGGCGCGGGCCGCCGCGAAGTAGTCGGATTGCGTTGAATGAACAGATCATTGCGGGCTCGCCGGTCATCTGGTGAGCCCGTTATCATTTGCCGTCAGTGCCCGGCATTGATCTCTCCGGCAACGTTTGCAACAGGGCGTAACCAACCGTCGCCGGTTTCGTGACCTTGATCGGAACCGTTGGGAACGGCTCGGCAACAAGCTCCGCTTGCATCAAGGCCCGTGTTTTCAGGACGGAGTTCTTGCATGGTTCATGCACGGCGTAACGGACTGGTCTTGGGGACGTTTCTTGTCGGCGCACTCGCAGTTGCTGCCGGCACAATGCCGGTCCACCGCGAGGCACTCGGCGCTGAGCCGGGGACCGTGCCTCCCGCTGCCAAGCGTGCGGTTGATTTCGTCATGGACATCCAGCCGCTGTTCCGGGAGAAGTGTCACAAGTGCCACGGCTCGTCGCGACACGAAGCTGGCCTGCGACTGGATCGTCGCGACGATGCCCTCAATGGCGGTGACAGCGGTCCGGCGTTTGTCGCGGGGAAGAGCGAGGACAGTCTGCTGGTCAAGTACGTGGCAGGTGTTGATCCCGATGTCGTCATGCCGCCGGAGGGTGACAAGCTCTCGGACGAACAGATTGGACTGCTCCGCGCCTGGATCGACCAGGGAGCGAAATGGCCGGAGAACAAGTGACGCGCCCAGGTTGGCGGAGCACCGTTAGATGGCGGCAAAAAAGAAAGGCGCAAGACCGGGGTCTTGCGCCTTTTCGTGCGTCATTTGCCGAGCGACCCACTCAGAATCGAAGTTCTCCACCCACCGACAACCCTTGGATGATGGAGTCGGTGGACTTGGGGTCGAACAGGCCGCTGCCGTTCGCGGAGATGTTGTATCCGATGGTGTCGTACGGCCGTGAGAGCGATCCGGCCCACATCAGATTGTAGGCGACGAAAACGTGGGCGTATTGCGAAACATTGATTCGTGAATAGACCTTCAGGTCGGCGATGGGTCCGAACGTGGTCGCCTTCTTGTGGAAGCTGAAGGACGTGTTGTTGGGAAAGTTGTCGGACGGGACATTGATTGTCGACAGTGCCGCCGTGTACGAATTCAAACCCAGCATGATTTTTGGCTCGGCTCCAAACGTGATCCTGGAGATTGCCAATTCTGCGCGGACACCAAACTGGGGTCCGTAGGAGTTGTTGTTGCTCTGGGAGTAGATGGATCGAAGTTCCGGTGCGGTGGTCACGGGGGTCGTCGTTGGGTCGGTGACAACCCGGTAGCCACCCGCCTGCGACAGAGTCTCGAGGTAATTCAGGTAGCGGAATCCGATCAGGGGGCTGATTGTCAGCAAATCTCCCGTTCCGGCATTGGGAGCATCGAGCACGTAGTTGGCTTCCGTTCCCCAGATGCTGGTCCGCATGACAGCCTCGTAGCTGTCCATGTAGAGCATGAATTGCTGCACTCCCCCGATTGTGATCGGCTGTCCGATGAAGTTGGCGGGGATCGTGGTCGGGATTGGCGGAACCGACAGCAGGTTTGCCGTGATTTCCTGCTGGATCAGTGATGTTCCATCGAATTCGTTTTTCCGGGTCGCCAGCACGAAGGCCGACACTTCGAAGTTTCCGGGACCGATGGGCAAGCCGATTGTTCCCCGGTAGCCGTTGACGTTCTTGATGTCAAATGCGGCGAGGGACGGTTCGGTCGCGGTGGCCGTGTTTCCCGTCAACGGATTGCCGGTCGGCACGTTGAACGTGTTCGGAGGAACCAGGACGGCCACTGTGGAGTCAATGTATGAACCGGCTGTACCCCCGAGCAGGACGTTTCCGGGGCTGCTGGCTGACCAGAGCAGGTATTCACCGCGGTAATAGGAATGTCGGAACACATTCTTGAGCGCGATCTCCAGCGAAGAGTCATCATGCAGGAACCCCACGTCATCGGGGAGCTGTTCATAGATGCTGTTGCCACCTCCCCGGGGCGGCGTGGGACAGCCCGGATACTGGGGCGGTGGTTGGGACGGTGCCTGTCCCTGCCAGGCACCCGGCGGTGGACCTGGTGGGCCGTAACCATACCCGCCTTGAGCGCGGCACAACCCTGGAAACAGGGCGGCCAGCACGAAGAGCGAACCAAGCGTCATTCGCCCGGACATGTTCGCGTTCCTGGAAAGTTGCAAAAAACTCATCCATGCCCCGGCACTCTTAGTGGAAAGGGCACGCGCAACCGTGCCGACTTTGACGGTTGTAGTATGAGTATCGGTCGTAACGAGAGTATCACTTGGGGAAATTCTCCCAAATGATCCGTCTTCTTGGTGATCGGGTTGAATGGCAGACCACCGGAAATGGGAGTTGGGATTCCGCGGGATATCGCCGGGCGCACCGGCTGGCATGGGAAACCACGCACAGCGCGGCTTCAAATAAAAAAACTTCCGACACACGGCTGCTGATGTTGCGGGGTCGGTTGCATCCTACTTCCGCTGCAACGGTGAGGAAGCGGGGCCAGCGCGGTGGAGAATGAACCCCGCTGGATTGGTTTGCAGCCCTCAAGTCGGGCGTCCGTTGGGACAAGCCCAACGCAGAGCAGGCTGCTGAGCCGGTGAGGCCGTTTTGTAATGCGATTTCGACCGGTCGCCACGAGAGTGGACGACCCCACAAACGGCACCGTGAGCCCGCCCACGACTGCGGGACGGGAACGCCGTGGACGAGAATCGCGCGTTGAGGATCTCACCCGGCGGGATGTCGTGAAAGGGAAGGCCAGAGCCCGTCATTTTGCCAGCGGGCATCTGGTTGACGTTGTCCCGAGTTCCGAAGCGGTTCACATCTCCGGCCACGAACAGACAGCCGTTCGCAAATTCCGAGTCTCCGCCATTCGGGTTGACAACAGAAGAGGAGACCATCGGTCCGCCGTTTCGGCGGGGTCAGGAGGCCCGCGCCGAACAGTCCGTCAACAGATTTGGCGGAGAGCCGAAATTCGTCGCCAAGGATTGGCGCATCAATAACTCTCGGGAATTGAAAGTTGTAGTCCGGACGCCTTCGTCCGGACGAGGGCGTCCGGACTACAGATTCTGCGACAGTTATTGATGCGCCGATCCTAACCGCATCCGCACGGTCATGAAACCGGATGGTGTTGTCGTTGATGGCGACATTCGATGGCCCGTGAATCCGGATGGACACAATCCCCGGAGCCCCGTGTTACGGCTGCGTGAACCCGTTCACAAGGATCGTACCCGTCACACTGCCGAGGGGGGCGAAGAAGTACGGAATACCGGCACCTTGCTGATTTCGGATGATCACGGTGTTGTTGATCGTGCCAAACAGTTGCACCGCGCCGGTCGTCGACAGGATGTTGATGCCGCGTTCGATCGTGAGCAGGTTGTTGATCGGCGAAATGTTGATCCTGTTGTTGTTGATGGTCAGGGACGATGGTCCCTGAACCAGGGAGAACTGCATGCCCTGACCCGCGTCGTTGGTCATGTTGATCTGATTGTCGAAGATATTGACGTTCGAGTTGGCTCCCAGGCTGAACGCCATACCGATGTTGGCATTCGCGGCGGTGTTGATCAGCGGGGAAGCGAACGTCATGACGTTGCCGTTGAGTTGCCCGGCCAATCGTCCGATCGTAATTGTGGACTGACCTCCGCCTGTTGTGATGTCGATGCCCTCGGTGGTGATTCCCGCCGGCGAGTTGAAGACGTTGCTCATGATTTCAAAATTCGATGTCGCCGTTGTTGAGGGCAGGTTCAGGACGATGGCGCGATCGAGATCGACGCCGAAGTTGAAGGTGTTCAAGTCGGCAGCACCGACGATGTTGCCATTCCAGTTGACATTCAGCCCGTCCAATCCCAACAACGTCGCGACCGTGATGGTGTTGCCGACAACGCGGAGGTTGAGAGTCGAATTGATCGCGGCACCGACGTGCTCCACGACGATCGCAGCCGGGACGGCACCACCCGTGACATCGGTGATGATGTTGCCGTTGGTGGCCGTGCCCAGGGTGACGGTGTACGTTCCCTTGCTGAGGGCATTGAACACGACTTCCTCGGCCGCATTCGTATTCACCGTCGACCCATACATGGTAAAGATCGGCGAGGTGGTCTGTAGTTTGGGGCCGACGGAGTTGGCGACAGGCGGAGTGGCGCGGGCATCGATTCTCACGCCATTCACGCCGTTGCCGGTCGAGCTGATGTTAAACAGATCGATCTCCGGCGTGGTGGCAATGATGCCCGATCCGCCGTTCCCCGTGAAATCGACATTGGTGAGTTGAACGCCCTCGGTGTTCTGGAACGACGCACCATCCAGCGCGGCCCCTTGAATCGTGCCGCCCGAACCGGGAACGAGGGGCGTGCCCCGGATCGTGAAGATGATCGGGTGCGTGGTGGTTCCGTCGGTCTCGACCGCACTGCCGGGACCGACGTTGTTCGCCAGCAGGATCCCTTCCGCCACCGAGTTCGTGCTGCTGACGGAGAGGAATTGGAGGCCGATCACCGAGTTTTGCACGTTGATCGCCTCACGTCCAAACGCATCGATCGTCCCCGTGCCGATCGACAATCCAAGGGTCGGGTCGGCGGTCGCCGACGTGATGACGGCGGGTTGCACACCGGCGTTGTCGGCGAAGAGTGCGATCCCGCCCACCGTCGCGGAGGGGTTCGTGACATTGAGAGTTCTGACCGACACGCTCGGAGGATTGTTCACAACATTCAGACCGGCACCAACGCCGGCGCCTGCCTGGGCATTCGTGATCGACAGCGTCGCAAACGAGACGCTTCCGGAAAGGGTGGGGTCGACGGGGTCGATCAGGTTGTTGTTGATGTCCACCGCGGAGAACAGCGCGTTGAGGGAATTGTCGACACGGACCGCCCCGGTGAATGTCACGCTGCGCAGGTTGTTCTGGATCGCGATTCCGCGTTGGCCACGAAAGTCGATGTTGACGTTGTCAAAAACAACGGGTCCGGCATTGCTGTCGACCAGGATGCTTTCCTGGGCAATGCCCGTGATGGAAGTTGTCCCGGTGACGCGGAACGTTCCGGTGTTGGGCACCGCTTGTCCGATCCGGATCCCGATTCCACCACCGCCAGCGATTTGGATTTGGTTGGGACTGGAACTGGGTGCGATCGACAGGAACGAGGCCGATCCGGCATTCCCCTCGAAATCGATCGCTGCCGCCACGGGAAGCCCGGACGTTTGAATGGAGACGGGTTCCAGGAAGGCAATGTTTCCATTGTTGTTGAGCATCGTGATGCCGCCGGCATTGCGGTTGGTGATGCGAATCCCCGGTTGCAGAGTCCCGTTGATCGGGTTGGGCAGAATGAACCGCACACTGGAGGGAACCCCGGACGGTGTGGCCTGCATGTTCTGGATGTGAATCCCATCGCCCGCCGGATTGTCGATGGCGATGCCGCCCAGGAAGGCGATCTGCCCCAATCCGCGAGCGGGTGTCAGCGCCGTCGCCGCGGTTCCCTCGATGTCAATGCCGTGACCGGTCGTGAAGGCATCGCTGATCGTGTTCACAATCGTGGCATTGTCGATGAAGACCGTGCCGTCAACGTTATTCAACAGGATTCCGCCACCCCTCTGGCCCGTCGCAGTCGGCAGCGTGCCGTCATTGATATCGGATCCCGTCAGATCGATCGAACTGCCGCGAGCCGTGCCATCGACTTCCAGAGAGTATCCCCCGGTGTTGTTGATGACGCTGCGTTTCAACGTGAGCGGTTCAATTCCGAAACTGAACTTGCCCGTCCCACCGACGATGTGCAAACCATCGATCGCCGGGTTCACGTTGCCGATGTTGTTGATGACCGTTCCGAGCATCGACACGGGCCCGGTCATGTTGTTCAGGAACACGCCGTCACCCTGGGCGAAGTTGACGTTGGTCTGGTTGACAACCACGTTGGCCACACCGTCTCCAAAGATTCCGATTCCGGTCGCCCCGCTGCTGCCCACCGCCGGATCGCCGATTTGGAATCCGCTGAATTCGCTCGGTGCGGCGGTTGTTCCACTCACCAGCGTCACCGCATTGCCAACCTGGTTCGAGAAGATCGGGCGATTGGGGAAATTCGTCGCCCGCGGCAACGGGACATTGCCCAGACCGGAAATCGGAACAGTATGGATGACCCCGTTTCCTTCACCCAGGATTCGAACGGTGGGGATCAGAACGACGGTATTGTCCGGCGGGGCGTTATAGACACTGTTGGCATGCACGAAGATGACGTTGCCCGCCTGTTGTGCGGGAACGGGGATGATCGCGTTGAGCGCGGTCTGGGCCTGGGTCAACGTCTGCCACGGATGATCGACCGCGCCGGTCATTCCAACGGGGTTGGCGTAGCTGGCGACGTGCTCGAAGAAGTACGGGTTGTCCGTCAGGGGGTTGATCGCCACCTTGCCGGCGTCAAGCACGGGCAACTTGGCCACGACGATGTTGTAGCTGCGGCGGACCATTTCGGTCATGCGGTCGAACTGGGTTCGCTTCTGGTCGTCGGCCTGCCGGAATCCACCATACGTCCACGTGGCACCGAACACGACGCTGGTGTCGAAGATCTGGTCGTTGAAGACCTCCAACTGGACCGTCAGATTCTGGACGACGTTGGCTTGGGCGCGCGCCTTCCATCCCGTGAAGCCTTCGGTTCGGCTGCCGTTGTAGTAGTAAGCGCCGCCGAACACCTTCAAGTCGTGCCGCCGCGGGATGCGACCGGGAATCGGGATTCCCAATTCCCAATCGACACCGCGGAGAGCGTTGCCGAAGGTCAGCAGATTGTCATAGAGCAATTGGTTGCCAACGAATCGCTGGCTGCCGTTCACCAGTTCTGTTGACAGCAATCGCTGGTTGGTCGCCAGCGGGATGTACGCGTTGGCGCGCATGTCCCACAGGGTGCCGAGCGACTCGAATCCAAAACCGACTTCGCGGAACAGGCCACCGCTGGAATTGTCGTAGTCGTAGAAGGCGTTCGCTCCAAAGATTCGATCCCAACGCTGCGCGTAGTAGCGGATGCCGCCGCCCAGGTTCATACCCCA
>JANMLE010000457.1:0-3523 GCA_031372385.1 Planctomycetota bacterium
GGAGTAGAGCAGCACGGCGGGGTCGCTCAAGCCGGAGGCTTCGGCGATCGGCGCAAGATCGATGTCGACTCCCCAACCGCCCGCGAAGGCCATCTCGGCGGCGGCGACCGCCAGGCCCCCTTCGCTCAGATCGTGACAGCTTCTCAACAGGCCGCTTTGAATGGCGCGATGGATCGCCGTGAAGATCTTCGGTGCTTGTTCCAGATCGACGTGAGGGACCGCGCCGCCGGTCAATTCGTTGACCAGCGCGTAGTGGCTGCCCCCCATTTCGTTCTTCGTGACACCGACCAGGAACAGGACGTTGCCGGGCGACTTCAAGTCCATCGTCACACACTTCCGCACGTCGTCGATTTGGCCGAGGGCGCTGATCAGCAGCGAGGACGGGATCGCCACGGTTTGCTTCTGACCACCGGCGTCGACATACGAGAACTCGTTGTTCAAGCTGTCCTTGCCGCTGATGAACGGGGTGCCGAAGGCGATCGCCGTGTCATGGCAGCCGAGCGCCGCGCGCACCAGCGAACCCAGCGTTTCCGGTCGCTCGGTGTTGCCCCAGCAGAAATTGTCGAGGATCGCGATGCGGCTCGGATCGGCTCCGACCGCCACGCAGTTTCGCATCGCTTCATCAATGGCGGCCGCGGCCATCCAGTACGGATCGAAGTCGCCGTAGTGCGGGTTCATCCCGTTGCTGACCACGACCCCGCGGTTCGACAGGAAGTCGGGCCGCACGACCGCCGCATCCGACGGGCCGTCGCAAGCGACACCGACGAGCGGCTTCACCACCGAACCGGCCTGCACTTCGTGATCATACTGCCGGATGATCCATTCCTTCGAACAGACATTCAGCGAGCCGAGGATGGCCGACAATGAAGTGTCGAGTGTCGACTGTCGGGTGCTGTGTGCTGAGTGCTGACTGCTGACTGCTGAGTTTCCTGTCCCCTCGCCCCCGTCTTCGGGGGAGAGGGTTAGGGTGAGGGGGCTTTCCGCAGGCGGTATGTAGACCGCATCGCGCACAACCGGCGGACGCCCGTCGTGCAGAAACGACATCGCCACGTCGCCGACAACCTGGCCGTTGTAGGTCAGCTTCAATCGTCCGTCGTTGCCAAACTGTCCGAAGGCTGTGGCTTCGACTCCCTCGGCCGCACAGAGCGCGTGGAATTCGTCCCACTTTTCCGGGGCGACCGCCAGCACCATCCGCTCCTGCGCCTCGCTGATCCAGATCTCGGTGTACGACAGGCCGGCGTACTTGAGCGGACATTTTTCGAGCCAGACGACCGCACCGGTCTGCTCGCCCATTTCACCGACGGCACTGCTGAACCCGCCCGCACCGCAGTCGGTGATGGCGTGATACAGATCCTTGTCGCGCGCCTGCAGGATTACGTCCATCACCATCTTCTCGGTGACGGCGTTGCCGATCTGCACGGCACCGCCCGAGATCGTTTCGCTCTCGTGCGTCAGTTCTGCCGAGGAGAACGTCGCGCCGTGAATGCCGTCGCGACCCGTGCGGCCTCCGACCGCGACGATCAAATCGCCGGGAAGAACTTCCTTTTCGCACTTGTCGACCGGGATCATCGCCACGGTCCCGCAGTAGACCAGTGGATTCCCCAGATACCGCTTGTCGAAGAAGACCGCTCCGTTGACGGTCGGGATGCCCATGCGGTTGCCGTAGTCGCGGACGCCGGCGACCACCCCCTTCATCACCAGCTTCGGATGCAGCGTTCCCGGCGGCAGCGAGTCGTACGGTGTGTCGGGCGGCGCGAAGCAGAAGACATCGCTGTTGCAGATCGGCTTCGCACCCAGCCCCGTGCCGAGCGGATCGCGGATCACGCCGCCGAGCCCCGTGTTGGCGCCGCCGTAGGGCTCGATGGCTGACGGATGGTTGTGCGTTTCGACCTTGAAACAGACGTTCTGCTTGTCGTCAAACTTGACGATGCCGGCGTTGTCCTTGAAGACGCTGACGCACCAGTCGTCGCCACCTAGTCGCTTGCGGATCTCGACCGTCGCGCCGAAGACGGTTTCCTTGAGCATGTTTTCGAAAACCCGCTCGCCATGTTCGTCGCGGTAGCGGATGCGGCCCTTGAGCGTCTTGTGCGAACAGTGCTCGCTCCACGTTTGCGCGACCGATTCCAATTCGATGTCGGTCGGATCGCGCTGCTGCGCAACCCAGTGCTGTTTGATCGTCTGCATCTCGGCGAGGCTCAGATAGAGCTGCCCGTGTTTGCTGAGATGCATCAGCGCGTCGTCGTTCATCGCGCGGATCGGCACGGTGCGCAACTGGAACTTGTACTCGGACCCGGCACCGATCCGGTCCATCTGCAGCGGACCGCCGATCACCCGTTCGATGGCGTCATTGGCCAGCACCCGTTTGCCGATGCGATCCAGATCGGCATCGGAGACATCGGTCTCGAACCAGTACTTGCGACCCGTCGCGACGGTGTCCACGGCAAAGCCGAGATCCGCGAGCGCCTTCTGGGTGCTCAACGCCACATTGTCGGTGACGCCCGGTTTGAACAGGACGTTGAGGAGTCGAGAGTCGAGTGCTGAGGGTCGAGAGCCAGAAAGAGAAGAAGAGTGAGCCGCCGCGTTGTCTGGCTCTCGACACTCGTCACTCGACTCTCGACTCTCGTCACTCGACACGCGACTCACCGAAAACACCTCGGCGACCGGATCGACCAGCAGCGTGTGCGCGGCGCGGATGACGTCGGCGTCGCTGAGTGACGTTCCCTGCAACAGGAACGACCGGGCACTGCGGACGGTTTTTACTCCCGCCGCGCCCAACGCATGGGCCTCACCCACCACCCGCAATCCCTCGCGGTCGATCTCACTGGCCGTCGGCCGGATTTCCACTTCCCAAAGCATTCGTGTTTTCTCGTCTTTCGAAAGTCAGTAGTTCCAAGTTCGCTGTTCACCGTAGCTGAATTCGCAAGAATTCAGCCTGTTTTGTGCAGCCCTCTGAAGTCTTGCGAGTTCAGCTACGGTGCGAACTTGAAACTTCTGCAAGGTCGTGTGCCAGACCGCGTCAGCGCCGGTCCGTCAGTCCATTCAGCCCATTCAGTCCATTCAGTACAGTTCAATGATCTGCTCGCCGCCGTGTTCGGGGTTGCCGATGAGGCACCGGTTCTGGGGATCGACCACGAAATCGAGCAATTCGAGCGGCACCTGTCCGATCAACACCGGAACCGGGTCGGGGACTTCAACCACATCAACCGTGCAATCGCGGCCCATGATCGTCAGACGAACGGCCTCGTACTTCTTCGCCAAGCGCGGGCCGCTTGCAGTCGTCGACGGACGTGTTCCGCGCTGCTGAAGCCCGAGTCGGTCGATCACACTCGTCGGCAATGCCAATGACATCGCCCCCGTATCGACCAAAGCATTCGTGACCTCAACGGCCCGTGCATCCGCGCCGTTCAACAGGCCCCGTTCGGCGGCCCACAAGTCTTGGATGTTCTCAATCTTCGCGGCGGTCACGACCCGGCCCATTTGCGTCGTCTCCATGATGGCAGTCCCCTGTGTGAGTTCGCGATGC
>JANMLE010000464.1:0-3692 GCA_031372385.1 Planctomycetota bacterium
CCTCTTGCTTGGGTCATGTGCGATGCGAAACATCCTCGTCAAATGCTGGATCGCGGCAACCGTCTGCTGGGGCGGAACCAATCTTCAGGGAGCGGAATCGCCGGTTCCCGCCAAGGTGTTGAAGCACTCGGCGGCCAACGGCCAGACCTTCTGCGCGGTGATGCTGACGGCGGGTGAATTGCCGAAGGGGATCGTCGCCCGCGAGCATGTGATTCTGGTTGACACCTCCGCCAGCCAGGTGGGCGAACATCGCCGGCAGTCGCTGGAAGTGCTGGGCGCGCTGCTGAAGTCGCTGCCGGACGGAGACCGCGTCCGACTGTTCGCCGCCGACCTGCGGGCCGAGCCAATGGATGACGGCTTCCACGAAGTGCGCAGCGCCGCGGTGGCCGACGCCGTCGAATTGCTGAACGAGCGCGTGCCGCTGGGTGCGACGAATCTGGAGGGTGTGCTGCGAACCGCGATGCAATCCGCCACGGATCGTCCGACCGACATCACCTACATCGGTGACGGAATGAGCACCGCCGACTTGGTCGAGATCTCCGAGCTCCGATCGCTCGTGGCGGACCTGCGCCAGCGACGGATGGCGGTCCACAGCTTCGGCGTCGGCGGTCAGCGAAACCTGCAACTGCTCGGCATCCTCGCGCAGCAGACCGGCGGCTATCTGGACTTCGACACACAGATCATCGACGCCTCGGATGAGAAGGCAGTCAAAGCGGAACGGACGAAGTCTGCGAAGCTGGCCAAGGACATCGCCCGCGCCAAACGGAGTGCCGCCGAGAGGGCGGTGGAACAGGGACAGAAACTCGCCGCCGCGTTGAGTTCGCCGGTCTTCTTCTCGACCGAGATGCAGGTCACTCCGGCAGACATCGCACTGCTGCCCGCGGAAGCGCTGCCCGTGCGGGCGGACCGCGAGACGATCTATCTGCTGCGCGGCAGCCTGCCCGCCGACACCCGCCTCGTCATGACGGATGCCGCGGGTGAAACCTTGGAATGGAAACTGTCGGCACCCGTCGAACAACCGGGTGCCACGTTCCTGCCGGTGATGACCGCCCAATTGGAAACCTCGCGCGGTCTGACCAATCCCCTGGCGGGAATGCCGCTGTTCAATCTCACACAGGCCGACTTCTCTGACAACGTGACGTCGATCGCCCAACGCGGCGCGCTGGCATTACAGTTGGGTGACATCGAGCAAGCCACGAAGCTCTCCGTCATGGCCGCCGAGGCCGATCCGAACAACGAGGCGGCAAAGATCCTGCGGACAGCGATCGACCGGGCAAAGAAAACGCCGGTCAAACCCAAGGCCAAACCGAAGCCCGGCAGCGATCCCGCCAGCCCCAATCCGGCGAAGCCGCCGAAGTGATTCGATGAGCACCGCAAGGGCTCGCCCGGAATCTCAGCGCGACGGCTGATTCGTGGAGCCACAGCCGATCATTCGGATTCGCGAAAAAATAACTTGAGCAATTGGGTGGCACGCCCTGAGTCTTCGAAGGGCGTGGCGAACGTCGAGAAAACCACGCCCTTCCCAAAGCGTCAGGGCGTGCCACCCGAACCGAAATTGCTCAAGTTGTTTTTTCGCGAATCCTTCGAACATTCCCCGTGAAAGCCACATCAATGACCGCATACGACTCAGGCAAGTGGACGAGTCACCTGTTCGACGTCGAAGGTTCGATGGTGCGCGAGATCCTGGGCCGAGTCGCTTTGTGCGTGGCTTGGTCGGCGGTGGTTGTCGGCCTGTACGAGAGCGGCCCCGACACCTTCGACAAGTTGGCGATCGCCTCGACCGCGCACATGATGATCGGTCCCGCGCTGGGACTGCTGCTGGTGTTTCGCACCAACTCCTCGTACGACCGGTTTTGGGAGGGGCGCAAACAGTGGGGTGGCATCGTCAACGAATGCCGCAATCTGGCGCGGCAGGCTGAAACCTGGTTGGCCGCCGATCGTGAATTGGCGAATCGGTGCATCCGTTGGACGATCGCGTTCGCCTTCGCCACGATGCACCGGCTGCGCGCCGAGAACGAGATCGGTCTCGCACGCCGGGGATTGCCGGCCGATGAGGTGCTGGCCGCCGAGCAGTCCGGGCACGTTCCGCTGGCGGTCGGCCGAAAGCTGACGGCGTTGATGCACGACGCCCAACAGCGGGGGCTGATCGATGCCATGCAACTGCAGTCGCTCGACCAGAACGTGCAGTCGCTGATTGACTGCTGCGGAGCGTGCGAACGGATCCGATCGACCCCGGCACCGTTCGGCTATGTCGTCCACCTGAGACGCGCGTTGATCATCTACTGCCTGACGCTCCCGCTGGCCCTGGTCCGGGATTACGGTTGGGGAGCTGTGTTGGCAACGCTGGTCATCTCGTACGTCCTGTTCGGCATCGAGGAGATCGGGGTCGAGATCGAACACCCCTTCGACCTGACGATCAACGACCTGCCGTTGGAAAGCCTCTGCGACACAATCGACCGGGATCTGAACGGAATGCTGAATGCCGGGAACACGGCGAGTTGAGTCGCCCGGATGGTTCGTCCGGATGATTCGCGTGACGCGTCCCGGTTGAGATCGGTTGTGGGTTCTGCCACACTACATTTCGTCACCCGCACCCGTTAAGAAAGGTCTCGATGTCCACCTCTCCGATGAACGCCGAGCAGGTTCTCGCGTGGAAGGCGGGATGGGAGGTGGTGAACCGCCGCGAGATCGAAGAACTGCGCGCTGTAAGCACAACGACGAAGTTGCGGCAACTGGCCGCCATGATGGCGTCAAATCATTTTTTCGAAAGCCGCGCCGACCGGGAAGCCGGTGTCGAAGCAGTGCGGCAACGATGGCTGGAGTTGTACCGTGCGTGCGGACACTGACGAATCGTCATTCGACACGCTGAAAACTGCGATCGCCGCTGTGGTCGGATGGTTTGATGCGGCCTCGGTCCGCGGTGTCATCATCGGCGGTGTTGCCATCTCTTTTCTGGGGCGGCCTCGCACGACTCGCGATGTCGATGGAATGGTCGTTCTCGACGACGACTCGCAGATCGCCCCGTTTCTCGCCCAAGGGGCGGATCATGGCATCGTGGCAAGGATTGCTGACGCGATCGCCTTCGCCCGGTCGCATCGTGTCCTGCTGCTTCATCACCCCGCGTCCGGCATCGACATCGATATTTCCTGCGGATGCATGCCGTTCGAGTCTGAAGTACTCGATCGGTTGACCAAGAATGGAATGCTTGGTTTTGACGTCCCTTTGCCGACTCCCGAAGACTTGATCGTGATGAAGGCGGTCGCCAATCGTTCGCACGACTGGCGCGATATCGAAGGATTGATCGACGCCCATCCGGATCTCGATGCCGACCGGGTGTTGTTGTGGTCGCGCCGGTTCGCCGACATCATGGAAACGCCCGAAGTCGTCGACCAACTGGAGAAGCTCCTTCGCGCCGCCCGCCAGACAGTGAAGAATGAGCCAGCCACGCTCCCGAAAAAGAAGACAGTCAAATCGAAGGCCACACCGATCAAAGCGGCCAGGAAAAAGGACGCTGCGAAAGCCGCCAAGAAAACCGCCCCGAAGAAAGCCGCCAGTCCATCCCGCAAGAAACCGCTTCGAGACTGACCCATCGATTCCACCGAGTCCGTAGCCACGCTCGCCGGAGCGTGGGAACATACCACTGTGAGGCGACCCATGCTGATTCGTTCCAGTCTGTCACTGTTCCTGGTCCT
>JANMLE010000488.1:0-2277 GCA_031372385.1 Planctomycetota bacterium
GCCAGTTCGACGCCGCCGGAATTCGAGTCGCCCCACTCCGCGCGGTGCTTGATGTCTCGCGTCAAATTGTCGCGGATGACATTCAGTTCGGCGGCGGCTCCGTTCTGATAGACGTGCAGTCCCGACGCGCGACTGCCGCCATCGTAGGTGATGGTGATCTGCGTCCATTCGCCGATGGTGATCGTTTGTTTGCCGACGACCTGAATCGCGTTGCCGGGCCAGAAGTGGATCAGTGAGACGACTGGCAGGCCGTTGTCGAGCACCAGTGACAGACCGCGAAACGCGGAGTCCTCAGCGGCGACGCATTGATGCAGGATCACTTCGCGCGGCTTGTGTTCGGCGGGCCGAATCCACAACGCAAACGTGAACGGCGAGACGCGGCCGAATTGTCCCGATCCCTTGCAGGGGAAGCTGTCGTCGCCGTTGAACTGCATGGCCTGGCTCTCAACGGGAGCCGGTGGCTTGGCATCGGCGTCGGGCTTGGTGGTGTCCGCAGGCGGCGCGGGGATCGTCGCGCGGGCGACACCGGGGACCAGCGTGTTGCCGCCGTTCGGCTTCGCGTCGTCGAACGAAAACTTCGCCGTGGCCGCCACGGTTCGCGCGGCTTCGGCACCGTCAGCGGGAAGGCTCAGGACTCCGTACTGCGGGCTGGTGAGAGAGTACTCCGGCTTCGACGCGGGATGTTTCTCGAAGCGAGTCTTGGCGGCGTCCCGGATCTGAATGAGTTCCGCTTCCTTCACACGGATCTTTTCCAACAACTCGCGATGCCGCGGTTCCTGATCCCCTTCGTATAGCAGCAACGCTGGCGTCGGAGCGGTTTCGGTGAAGTGCGTATACAAGCCGTGCTCGTCGATGTTCGAGAAGAACGCGGCCATTTGATAGAAGTCGCGCTGCGTAACCGGGTCGTACTTGTGATCGTGGCAGCGGGCGCATTCCAACGTCAGGCCGAGGAACGCCGTGCCGTTGGTGACGACCCGGTCCGCGATGTACGCGATCCGGAACTCGGCTTCGATGCTGCCCCCTTCATTCGTCTGGCGATGCAGCCGGTTGAAAGCGGTCGCCAGTTGCTGGTCGCGGGTCGGCTGGGGCAGCAGGTCTCCGGCGGTCTGCCAGGTGATGAACTGGTCGTACGGGAGGTTGTCGTTGAACGCGCGGATGACCCATTCGCGCCAGGGCCAGAGGTGCGTGTCGCGGTCGGCTTGGTAGCCGAACGTGTCGGCATAGCGGGCGACGTCGAGCCATTCGTTTGCCATCCGTTCGCCGAACGCGGGGGACTTCAACAGTCGGTCGGCGGCGGACTCGTACGCCTGCGGAGATTGATCGGCGAGGAACATGTCCAACTCCGCGAGTGACGGCGGCAACCCCGTCAGATCGAAGCTGGCGCGGCGCAGCCATTTCTCGCGCGATGTTTCAACGGCCGGTTCGAGTTTCATCTGTCGCAGCCGGTCGAGCACGAACGCGTCGATCGGGTGGCGAATCCAGTGCGCCGGGTCGCTCAGAGTTGGAACCGCGACTTGTTTGGGAACCGGGATGAAGGCCCAGTGCGGCAGATACTCGGCCCCGGCAGCGATCCAGCGTTTGAGCAACTCCTTCTGCGACGCGGTCAGCGGCTTGTTGAGTTTCGGCGGAGGCATCATCACGTCGGGATCGGTCGAGAAGATTCGCTCGACCAGTGTGCTCTTGCTGACGTCGCCGGGCGCGATGGCCCCGACATCAACGGCGACCTGCCGCTGGTCCAACCGCAGATCCGCCTTGCGGGCGTTCTTGTCCGGACCGTGACAGGCGAAGCAGCGGTCCGACAGGATCGGGCGGATGTCGCGGTTGAAGTTGATGGCCTCGTCGGCAAAGACGCGGCTATGAAGCAGAGTCACGGCGAGCAGACAGAAGGGAACGATGAGATGGAGCCGATGGACCGACAGGGGCTGTTTCGTGTCAACTCGCGAAGGCATGCGCTGGTCCTCAGTGTCGATCAGGTCTGGATGAATCCGACTCGCCGGGGATTGTTCACCACGAATCTCCCAGCGCGGCTTCACTTCGTTCAGCCGCAACCAAAGTGAAACGAGAAAGGCGTGAGCCCCGTTGGTAGATTGAAGGTGGTTACAAACACTTCAGTCAGCTTCACAGGACTCACGCCATGCACACATTTCTCCAGCGGATGTCGTCGGAAATCAAGGGGACGTTGTCGGGGTTTGACCGGGTGCGGTTTCGCGGGACGCTTCGGTGGCTGGCCAGCCTGCGGGGGTTGGGGTCGTATTTGGGGACGATGCGGGTGCTGCT
>JANMLE010000955.1:0-18738 GCA_031372385.1 Planctomycetota bacterium
TGAGAACGCTCGGCAAACTGCTGTCCCTGATTCGCGGCACGACGACCAAAACCGGCTTGGAAGTCACCGCCGAACTCGACCCCCGTGACTACCCCAAGAAAGTCAAAGTCCCCAACGCCGAATTCAAAAGCATCCAACTCCAACGCC
The DNA here is from genome assembly GCA_031372385.1 of Planctomycetota bacterium. Classification (GTDB taxonomy): domain Bacteria; phylum Planctomycetota; class Planctomycetia; order Planctomycetales; family Planctomycetaceae; genus Schlesneria. Next base: position 148 of record JANMLE010000955.1, read on the forward strand.
ACAACATCTGCCCCCAATGGAACTATTCCATCACCCCCAAGAACTCTCGGAAGTAGAAAATGCACAGCCCCTTACGTGAAGCCGGGCAAAGTTCGTGTCTTGGGGAACTACATTTTGGATGGCGTACCGACCGTGTTGGTGGATGCCCATGTCGAGAATCTCGCGGCACGGGCCTTTCTCGACGTCTCGCGCGCGGCATTACCGCGACGGATCGAGTTCTTTCTGGGGCCGGTGGTCGATCAACGCGATCATGTGGGCCTGTGCCGGCCATCCGAATCAGCGTGCGTGTCACCTTGGGAAGCGACTGCACGAACAACGGGTAATCACATTCGTGAGTCACCCCAACCAGGCTGTCGCCCAGTCCCAACTGGCACACGATCTCGGTCGCACTCGGCAGCAGTGACACAATTCTCAAGCGTCGTCTCCTTGTACACCGTTTCGCGGTTGAAGATGGGAAGTCATGAACGGTGCGGCTGATGTGTGCATGCGTTTGTCACGTAAAGATGCCCGCAGGTAAACATCTGCTGGTCCTGTTGGCGACTTTCGCCCTGCGATGCCAGCGCTCTTCGATTCATTGAACGCCATTGAGGGAGCGAACGTTTCTGCATTGCATGTTACGCCACGCTCGCGACACAGCGTGACTGTGCTGCTTCAAAGTGACAGGAATGAGTGGCGATGAACGGGAACGATACCTTTCAATCTGGCGAATGCCACGTCGCGATCACTCCTGCTTCGAAATGCGCTGGCAATCCGGTTGCAAGAGAGAGAGAGAGAGAGAGGATATTATTCCGCCCGTCATCGACACTGACGGAGTAAACGAAGTCATTCGGCCTTCGTCCGTGAATGTGTGTGACATTTAACTGCATGTTTCGTTCATGTGATGCGCCACATTCTGCAAAGGAGATTCCGATGAGTCTGTTTCGTTGGCGGGCGATTGGCGGATTGGCTTGTCTGACATTTGCCACCGTCCTGTTTGGGGCGGTGGCCGCGGAGCAACGGAACGCGTTGCCACTGTTCGCGTCAGTGATGACACATGAGGAGCAGCAATCGCTCAAAGGGGGCGGGACCGGGCTGGCCTGCGTCGGGTTGAGTAGTTGCACGGTTTGCACACCAAGCACGGGCTGTTCGCCCACGGTTACCACCTACACCTATCCGAATTATCTGGATCCGCTGGGCCCGTGGATCACATACACGACCGCGGAATGTTCCACATGCGCCACCTACGGAAGGGATGGGTGTTCGTGGCTTGGGATCGTACTCAGTTGCAGTACGGGAGCAGGCGAGTGTTCCCCGTATTTTGGAACCATGGCCTGCGGGGGAAATGAAACCGTTACCCCGACGTTCGCCACCAAGTTGTTCTTGGTCTGGATCTGTGCGGGTGGGACTTGTGTTGCACCTTCATCGACAGCTTTGATGGCCACTGGACCGTGTTGGAACTGCACCACGGGGCCGTGAGTGTTCATTGAATGCACTCCCGAGCCGGCCGTCGATCGGCGACTGAATGATTTCGCGATCACAACGGTTCGGTGATTGGCGGCTGGCACGACGATCACTGGTCTCGACTTCACTGGGGATCATCAGGGGATAGTCATGTTTACGGTGTTGGTGTGTTTGTCGCTGTCAGTCGATCCGGCGGAAGTGACGGTCGAGGAAGCGAACGCCACATTCCTTGCGAATGCCGCGCGGGCCGCAACCCTGCGCGTGTATTGGACGCGCACGACGCAGGACACGGCCGCCAGAAAGAACTACTTCAAGATCGTCGGGCAGCGCCAAGTGGAGTTGACCAAGAACGGCGGCGATGCCAAGGCCGGTGATCCCAAAGCGGCGGCCGATCGCGCCGCCACCATGCTGGACAGCGCAGCAGAGCCGTCCGCGGACAGTGTTCGAACGTGGCAACTGGACTATTGGACGGACCGGGAGAACTTTCAGTTTCGGGTGCCGCTGTCCCCGCAGGGGCGGCTCGTCCAAGTGGGCACCGCGGCGAAGCGCCTGTCGGTGCCGGGCCTTGAGGTAACGGTCGATAATTTGGTGACGGAATTTGATCGCGTCCTCGTTTCGTCCCACGGCCCCGCCACGAATCATCAGTTTCGGACATGGGGCGCGCAACCGTTGGGAAAGAGTCACCATTCCGGCGGGATTTCCATCCACCCAATACTGGCCTTCACGTTCTTCCCGCCGTTGGCGTTGCCGCCGGGAGAATGGATTGAAGAGCGGCATCCAATTGACGATTTCTTTCACGGAATGAAATCGCTTCCCACGAGAACAAAAGTTCTTGGATTGTGCGCGATCGGAGGAGCAGACACGCTCGTCGTCGAGAAGTTTTGGGAGGACGGATGGCGTCCGTTTCGCGCATCGAATGCCACGACACCCAAGCTGATGCGCGCGTTTGTGGATCTGAGTCGGGGAGGGATTCCATTGCGTGTGGAGTACTTCGGCGGGTTCCCATCATCGGATGCGCCGCGCCCTTCGCCGATCTCGGATTTGGCGTTCCTCGTCCGTGACGTGGTGATCGAAGACGTTGGTTCGGGGGTCTGGTATCCGGTCTCGGGAGTGATCGACGTCACCGGAGCGGGAGTGGGTGTCGGGACGACTTCAGCCGGTATTCCGCGAGAAATCCATCAAGTGGTCACCTGGCGGACCAGTACGGTCGAGCCCAACCGCCCCATGTCGCGCGACAACTTCGCGCTTCGATTTCCGCCATCCACCGTCATCTCAGATGCCACCCAGGGAGAACTCCTGGTGACCGGAGACCGGGACGGCACCGCTGAACGTGTCGTTCAGGGGGCCGTTGCGATTCGTCACGACCGCCGGTTTCCTTGGGGTTGGTGGCTGGCGGCGGCTGGTGTCGTGTCAGGTCTTGTGTTCGGGAGTCTAGCGGTCCGACGGTGGACGAGGGGCTGAAATGCCGATTCATGCCCAGGGCATTCTCGTGCTGTTGCTGTTCGCGGCGCACCCGGTTGAGCAATCCACGGTGCTTCCCATGCCCGGTTGCGCCGTCGGTTCGGCATTCGCCTATCTGCGGTGCCTGAATCACGGGGTCACACTCTCCGAGGTCGATGCCCGATTCCGGGAACTCGATCCGAGTCACCCCCCGAGTCCACATCCATCTTGGAAACGCGTCGCGTGCTGGAATCGTTTGGCGCGTGGACTCAAGCACAGCGTGTGGCTCCGAACACTCTGGCATCCTTGTCGACACCGGCCATTCTCTATTTTCGTCCCGGTCGCTGGCCAACCTTTCCATCGGAGACCACCGGCCATTTCGTGCTGCTTGTTCGAGCCGACGCGACCCGAGTCACGATCGTGGATTGGTCGCCCGCGAATTCATCGCCGGTTGTCGAATTGCCGACGGCTGCCGTTTCATCCCGTTGGGATGGCGAGGTGATTGTCGCCGCGACCGACCGCCGCAGTCACTACGGAATCGGAGTCTTGTTGGGGGCGATTGTCTGCCTGATTGGAATCCGGCACGTCAGCCATCGACGACGGAATCTGCCGGCGGGAGCCCCGGTGGTGAATGCACGAGGCGCGATCTTGTGTTGCCTCATGATCGGCGCGATACCGGGATGTGCCAACAAATCGCCACCAAGGATTGACCGCCCCACCCTCGACGTGAAGAAGCCCGTCACGGCAATCGGGCGCGTCACGGGGGATCATTTGCTGGAATGCTCGTTCGATTTCCAAGTCTGGGATCGCGGATCAGTCACCATCAAGAGACTGAATTCGTCGTGCGGCTGCACGACACCCGATCGAACGCTCATTGATCGTCCATTGACTGCGTCCTCGCGGGAATCCATCACGCTGGTGGTCAGACCGGATGGCGAAGGAGCTGTCACGACTCGTACGGTCACGATCGAGACCGATCCGCCGTCGCCGTTGCCGATCATTCTCGCCGTCCAATATCAGCGAATGCAGCCACCGCGAGTTTCCCACGAACAGATAGAGATCGTTTGCGATTCGACGGAAGTCCCTTCGTCGGAGTTGACCGTTGTTCACCGGCGTCTTCCGTCCGATCCGGTCCAATCCTTGGATCTGCCGAAGTGTGTCGGAACAGACTTGACAATTCATTCGAAAGAATCACGCACGGAGCGAATCACACTCGACAGGAACCGGGACGATGTGTTGGAGGTCGACACCATCGTACTGCGGCTACAAGCCAAACGCCCGATGCCATTCGGACGCCATATCGGGTCGTTTTCTCTGGTGTGGCATGACGGTCGAAAGCAGATCCTCCGAACGGAGATTGAGGTTTCCCACCCGTTTGCTCCGGAAATCCGGCGGCTGTTCGTCGGTGTGAAGCCACCGGGAGCGAGTTGGACCGATTCCGTTCGACTGCGAAAGCGTAAAGGATCGGAGGGGGTCTCGGTTGCACACGTGCAAACAACGGTTCCCGGAGCCACTGTCACGATGGAGGACGACGCGCGGCTGGCGATTCGCGGACGAGCGCCCGTCGATCCCGGCCGGTTCGAGGGCGAAGTCGTGATCGAATACCATCCGTCAAGCATTCCCAGTCTGCGAATACCCGTGAGCGGCATCGTTCGTGTCGACAGCCGTGACAAGTAATCCGCCTGTCATTCGTGCCTTTCCAGCGCGTTGCGGCCTGTGTCTGAGCTTGTCGTCAGCCGCCGCGTTGATTGGGGCGTATTGCTGTCCGAGTTGCGGATGGCTCGCGTGGCTCGCGCTCGTTCCGTGGGCGATCTCCGCCAGACTTGCTCCAACGGCACGGACCGCACTTTGGCACGGAGTGGTCGCGGGACTCCTGTTTTATGGCGTATTACTGGATTGGATTCGAACTTGCGGAGCCAGCCACGATGGCCTCGGTTCGGGGCCGTTCTGGATGGGTTGGCTCTTGCTCAGCGCATGGGGTGCGTGCGTCTTTGGATTGCAGGGCGGTCTGGTGTGGTGGATGTCGCATCGCTGCGCGCTACCGTTCGTCGTGACGCTGCCACTCGCGTGGTGGCTGGGGGAGGCGGCCATCGACAACTGCCTCAGAATGACCATCGGCGTGAATGGCAGTTTGACGCAACTTGCCGTGACCCAGGTCTCGGTGCCGCCGGTGATTCAAGTTGCCGACCTGGGGGGCGCAGGCTTGGTGACTTGGTTCGTCTCCGTCGCCAACGGTCTTTGTGCCGATGCCATGATCATTGTGATCGGGCGGTCGTCGTCGCCACGACCGGTGGATTGGATGGCGGGGTCTTTCGGGATGCTCCAACTCCTCGCCGTCATCATTTACGGCTTCGCACGGCTCCCCGGATCGGAAGCGCCCGGCCCTCGCGTGGTTGTCTTTCCCCAGCCGTTCCAAGCGACGGTGATGCCGGAATTTTCCGACAGTCGCGACTCGATTGATCTGGCCGTGTGGCCCGAGGACGTCATCGATCTCACCATTGTGTTCGGCACACACACAGTCGGTCCGCTCGCCAAGGCGTCGCAGACGTTGGGCTGTCCCGTCCTCGTCGGTTGTCGCAAGTTGATCGAACACCCCAGCCCCCGGCTTTTCAATTCCCTTGTTCTCGTCAATCAAGAACAGCAGATGATTGCGAGCTACGACAAACGGTTTCTGACTCCCGGTCTCGAATTCGCGCCGCCACTGAGGCGATGGTTCGGACGTTGGTGGCCCATTCGGACGGTCGATGCCAACTACTCGCCCGGCCTGCGACAGCGCGGGATCAAACTTCCATGGCGGGGTAATCGAACTGTCGTGGTCGGCTGCGGCATTTGCCACGACGCTTGTTTTTCCGAGTGGAGTCGTGATGCGATGCGTGACTCGCGTCCGCCGGACTTCTTCATCTTGTGTGGTGCCGAGCGGTTCGACGCCACGCGGCGTGTTCAACACCTCCTGCTGGCCTGCACGCGGTTACGGGCGGTCGAGTGTCACCGTGCGATCGTGCGCTGTGTTGACAATGGATACTCCGGGTTGATCGGCCCCGGTGGAAATGTGCGGCAGATCGTAGCGCCCTCGCAGACCGCGATCGTCGCTGACGCGGTACCGATTGACTCGCGCACGAGCGTGTTCGTCACCCACGGTGCCACCGCGCACTATCTGGTCATCCTCTTGAACTTGATTGTGGCGGGTGGCTGCCGATGGTCATCCAACCGCAGCCCGTTCAAATCGAAGGGGCGATTGTGAATCGAAAACGCCGGGCGTTCAGCCTCGTGGAATTGCTGGTGTCTCTGGCTGTGATCGGCCTGTTGCTGGCGTTGCTGTTGCCCGCCGTGCAGTCCGCCCGCGAATCCGCGCGGCGGATGAGTTGTCTCAACAATCTCAAGCAACTGGGGATCGCGTTCCACAACTATCACGACGCGCATCAGGTGTTGCCGCCGGGGGCGATCACGCGGTTTCCCTCGGTGCGGCTGGGATTGTTTGTTCTCTTCACGTCGGGTGGCTATTTCGATCCAAATCAATCGACGCCCGAAACACCGTGGAACGTCCCGTTGCTGCCGTTTCTCGAAGAAACCGCAGCCTGGAGAGACTACGACGCGAATTCGGGAGTCTTCGGCCACGTCGACCTGAGACCGCCGCACCTGATGACCGGACTCAACGCGAACGCCACCTTTCTTCAACGGCCAATTGCAGTGCTGTGCTGCCCCAGCGATCAGCGGCGTTCCTACGAGTACGATGTCAACGCCATTGTCGGACAGGATATCGGCATTCCCGTCGTCACATGTGCGCGGGGCAATTACGCCGCGAACTGGGGCAACACGAACTGGCAGCAGTCGGCCGACCTTGATGGCGACGGTGTGGATGACCCTGGCATCACCCACCACACAGGCCCGTTCGCCCGGGCGCGAAGCAGGACTTTCCGTGACGTGACAGATGGACTCGACAGCACTGTCTTCGTGGCGGAAGTCGTCAGCGGAAGCGGCTCTGATGCTCGGGGTGCCTGGTTCCTGCCGATCCCCGGCAGCAGTCATTACATGTCCCGATTCACCCCCAACGGATTCCACGACAAGTACGGTCGCATCCCGTCGGTGCCCGCAACCGGCTCGGGAGATCAGATGCCATTTCCAGCAACGTGCGTCACGTCGGCCGATTTCCCGTGCGCTTTCGACCCGCGCCGATTCACCACGTTCGCCGGGTCGCGCAGCCGCCACACCGGCGGCGTCAACGTCTTGCTGGGAAGCGGCGTCGTGCGGTTCGTCTCCACCGCCGTCGACCGCGATGTCTGGATTGGAGTCCACAGCATTGCCGGGGCGGAAACGAGTGCCGCGGGCTTTTGATGTTCGTTTGAATCAATGTCCCGGCGCAGGAATTGTCAATCGCACCCGCCTGTCAACCCGCAAACGGAGTCCTGTAAAGGGCCGGACGGGCAGGAGTGCCCATCCTACGAGTCCGATCCAAACGTGAACTCGCCATGCTGCACGTCCACCAGGATGTGGGCTCCCTCTTCGAATTCGCCGCCCAGGATCGAATTGGCGAGTTCGTTTTGCAGGCGCTGCTGGATCGTGCGCTTCAGTGGGCGGGCTCCGTAGACCGGGTCGTAGCCTTCTTCGGCGAGTTGCTTCTTTGCCGCGTCTGAGACTTCCAGCGTGAAGCCGTTGTCGACCATCCGCTTTTGCAGTTTGACCAGTTGCAACTCCACGATCTGGCGGATTTCCTTTTGCGTCAGCGGATGGAACACGATCGTTTCGTCGACGCGGTTGAGGAACTCGGGCAGGAATTCCTTGCGCAGGGCCTGCAGGACCACGCGTTCGATTTCCTTGTCGTCTTCCTGGCCCGCCATCTCCATGATCATCTGGCTGCCGATGTTCGAGGTCATCACGACGATCGTGTTGGTGAAGTCGACCGTCCGGCCGTGGCTGTCGGTCAGCCGGCCGTCATCCAGCAATTGCAGCAGCACGTTGAAGACGTCGCGATGCGCCTTTTCGATCTCATCCAGTAGCAGCACGGTGTACGGTCGGCGGCGCACCGCCTCGGTCAGCTTGCCTCCCTCTTCGTAGCCGACATAGCCGGGAGGCGCGCCGATCAAGCGGGCGACCGAGTGCTTTTCCATGAACTCGCTCATGTCGATGCGGACCATCGCCCGTTCGTCGTCGAACAGGAATTCGGCGAGTGCTTTGCAGAGTTCCGTTTTGCCGACGCCCGTCGGCCCGAGGAAGATGAACGAGCCGATCGGGCGGTTCGGGTCTTGCATGCCCGACCGCGATCGCCGCACGGCGTTCGCCACGGCGGTGACTGCTTCGGACTGGTTGATCATCCGCTGGTGGATGTGGTCTTCCATCTCCAGCAGCTTCGTCTTTTCGGTCTGCAGCATGCGTGACACGGGGACGCCGGTCCACGTGCTGACGACTTTGGCGATGTCCTCCTGCGTGACTTCTTCGCGCAACAGCCGGTGGCCTTCGCCGCCGCCCACCTGCGCGACTTTGACCTCGGCAGATTCCAGTTTGAGTTGCGCGTCCTTGAGTTTCTTTTCGGAGTCGAAGGCCCGGACGTAGTCGTCGTTGGAGTTCGTGCGCTGGGCCTGCGTGAATGCCTGGTCATACGCGGTCCGCAGCTTTTCAATTTCCTCCTTGAGCGGCCGGATGGACGAGAGCGCGTCCTTTTCAATCTGCCACCGCGTCTTCAGGGCGTTGACACTTTCCTCGCGGTCGGCGATCTGCCGGCGCAGTTCCTGCAGACGCGACTTGCTGTCGGCGCTCGTCTCTTGCGTGAGTGCCGCGGCCTCGATTTGCAGGCGCGTCAACTGGCGCGTGGCTTCGTCGATCTCGGCGGGCATCGAGTCCATTTCCATGCGCAGTCGGCTGGCTGATTCGTCCACCAAATCGATCGCCTTGTCGGGCAGGAACCGGTCGTTGAATTAACCGTCCGACAGCGTGGCGGCGGCGATCAGCGCGTCGTCGGTGATCCGCACGCCGTGATGGGATTCGTACCGCGACTTCAGACCGCGCAGGATTGAGATCGTGTCTTCGACGTTCGGCTCGTTGACCAGGATCGGCTGGAAGCGGCGTTCCAGTGCCGGATCCTTCTCGATGTACTTGCGGTACTCGTCGAGGGTCGTCGCGCCGACGCAGTGCAGTTCGCCGCGCGCCAGGGCCGGCTTGAGCAGGTTCGAGGCGTCGACTGCCCCCTCGGCGGCACCCGCGCCGACGACCGTGTGCAGTTCGTCGATGAACAGAATCACCTGTCCGTCGGCCTCGGTCACTTCCTTCAGGACGGCCTTCAGCCGGTCTTCAAACTCGCCGCGGTATTTGGCTCCGGCGATCAGCGCGCCCATGTCGAGCGCGACGACGGTCTTGTCCTTCAGGTTCTGTGGAACGTCGCCCATGACGATCCGGTGAGCGAGACCTTCGACAATCGCCGTCTTGACGACACCGGCATCGCCGATCAGCACGGGGTTGTTCTTGCGTCGGCGCGACAAGACTTGGATGACTCGCCGGATTTCCTGGTCGCGACCGATGACCGGATCGATCTTCCCCTGGCGCGCGAGCGCCACCAGATCCTTGCCGTATTTTTCCAGTGCCTGGTATTTCTCTTCGGGGTTCTGGTCGGTGACCTGCTGTGAACCGCGGACCGACTTAAGGGCGTTCAGGACATCGGCCTCTGTCACGCAGTTTAACTTCAGAACGCGCTGGGCGTGATCGTCAACCTGCGTCAGGGCGAGCAGCAGGTGCTCGGTGGAGACGAAGGCATCCTTCATCACGTCGGCCTGCAGAGTGGCCTTGTCGAACACCTGCATCACGGCCTGGCTGGCTCCGACCTGCCCGCCGGACGCGCGCGGCAGCTTCCCCAGATCGGCATCGACAATGGTCCGCAACTGAGGAACGCGGATGCCGATCTTCTCCAACAGCGGCCGGACAATTCCCTGCTGTTCGTCAAGCAGCGCCTTGAGCAGATGCAACGGCACCAGTTGCGGATGCCCCTGCGTTTCGGCCAGTTGCTGCGCGGACTGAACCGCCTCCTGAGCCTTGACGGTGAGCTTGTCGGGACGGAAGGCCATGATGAGTCCTCAGTTCTTCTTTTCGAACTCCGCATCAATCACGCCGTCGTCCGGCTTTCCATCGGTGGAGGGGCCGGCTTGTGGTCCACCGGCATCCGCGCCGGGAGCGGCTTGCATGTGTTGGGACAGGGCGAAGCTGGCCTGCTGCAGGGCTTCGACGGCCGAGTTGATGGCGGCGACGTCTTCGCCCTTTTCGGCGGCCTTCACCTTTTCGATGCTGGCTTCCACCGCGGCTTTGGACGACGCATCCAGTTTCGAACCGTGTTCCTTGAGAACCTTTTCGATCTCGTAGACCGAGGTCGAGGCCTTGTTCTTGGCCTCGGCCAGTTCGCGCTTGCGCTTGTCTTCGTCGGCGTGCGACTCGGCGTCCTTCCGCATCCGTTCGATCTCACCCTCGTCCAGGCCGCTGGAGTTCTCGATTTTCACCGAGTGCTCCTTGCCGGTGGACTGATCCTTGGCCTTCACATTCAGGATGCCGTTCACGTCCAGGTCGAACGTGACTTCGATCTTCGGCGTGCCGCGCGGCGCGGGGAGGATTCCTTCCAGGTTGAACTGGTTTAGCATGCGGTTGTCGCGCGCCATCGGGCGTTCGCCCTGATAGACGCTGATCGTCACCGCCGACTGACCGTCAGCGGCTGTGGAGAATGTCTCCTTCTTGGTGACGGGGATCGTCGTGTTGCGTTCGACGAGGACGGTCATCACGCCCCCCTCGGTTTCCAAGCCGAGCGACAGCGGGGTGACGTCGAGCAGGACCATGTCCTTGACCACGCCGGAAATGATCCCCCCCTGGATCGCCGCGCCGATCGAAACCACCTCGTCGGGGTTCACACCCCGGTGCGGTTCTTTGCCACCGAACATCTTCTTGACGAATTCCTGAACTTTGGGCACGCGGGTCGAACCGCCGACCAAGACCACTTCGTCGATCTGACTCGGGGACAGCTTGGCGTCGCGCAGCGCATTCTCGACCGGCTTGCGGCAACGCTCGATCAGGTGATCGACCATCCGTTCGAACTCGGCGCGGGTCACGGTCATCTGCAGGTGCTTGGCGCCGCTGGCGTCGGCCGTGATGAACGGCAGGTTGATGTCTGTCGATTGCTGGCCCGACAGTTCCTTTTTGGCCTTTTCGGCCGCCTCGCGCAGACGTTGCAGAGCCATCGCATCCTTGCGCAGATCGATTGAATGCTCGGCCTGGAACTTGTCGGCGATGTGCTTGATCAGCACTTCGTCGAAGTCGTCGCCGCCGAGGTGTGTGTCGCCGTTCGTGCTGAGAACCTCCACCAGCTCGTTGTCGACCTCCAGAACCGACACGTCGAACGTTCCGCCCCCCAGGTCGAACACGGCGATCTTTTCGTTCTTCTTGTTTTGCAGGCCGTAGGCGAGTGCCGCGGCGGTCGGTTCGTTGATGATGCGGTCGACCGTGAGACCGGCGATTTCGCCGGCGTCCTTGGTGGCTTGGCGCTGGGCGTCGTTGAAGTACGCCGGCACGGTGATCACCGCGCGGGTGACGGTGTGTCCCAAGTAGGCTTCCGCCGCTTCTTTCAGTTTGCGGAGAATCTGCGCGGAGACTTCCGGCGGCGTGTACGTCTTGCCGTGGACTTCCACCTTGACGTACTCGTTCGGCCCGCCGACCACCTTGTACGGGACGATCTTTTCCTCCGATTCGACCTCGGTGTGACGGCGTCCCATGAACCGCTTGATCGAGAAAATCGTGTTTTTGGGATTAGTCACCGCCTGCCGTTTGGCGGGATCTCCCACCAAGCGATCACCCTTTTCGGTGAAGGCGACAACACTCGGAGTCAGACGGTTACCTTCTTGGTTGGCGATGACCTTGACCTCGCCACCTTCCATGATCGACACGACGGAGTTCGTTGTTCCGAGGTCGATGCCAATGATTTGTTCTTGAATGGCCATGTTGTCGGTCCTTGCTTGAGTATGCTGAGGTTGCTGATCTGTACGAATGGAATCCAGTTGGTCATTTGCCGGGCAGTCGCAGGCGAAGGATGGCATGCCTGCCGACTCGTTTTGCGTGGCACGCAAACCCTGCGCCTATCACGTCGAGTCTCAGTGCGCCCATCGTAAGTGCCGTTTCGAAAATATGTAACGGCGTGCTTTCGGCCTTTTGAACGTGGTGCCGTCGAGTGGGCGCTGCCATTTTGGCTAGGCGGCATGGAACGCGGCAACCCGGTTGAAATGCCAATCTGGCAGCTTCCCGTGCCGAAGCCCGCATTCTTCGGGAGATCGACTCTGAATTTCGACCTTGGGAAACCTGTGTTAGGGCGGGCTGCTTGCAAAAGCGGTACACCACCTGTAAAAAAGTCGCTTCGCCTTCTGAGAATTCATTTGTGCGATTGTGTCCAGCCTGTCAGGCAGATTGTCAGAATCTGGCGGGCGCAACTTTGACTCGTCTGATCGGGAGTGTGGTGGATGGCCAGTAAACCGGTGCCAAAGAAGACCGCAAAACCAAATCCAACACCGGGTTCGGCCAAGCCGGCTGCCGCGTCAGCAGCGAAAGTCGCCGCCAGCGTGGAGGCGGAAGTCTCGCGACTGGATCAAGAGATTGTGAAGCTGATCAACCGCCGTGCCGCGGCGACGATGAAACTGATTGAGGCGGCTCCGGACCGAAAGTCCATTATTTACGATCCTCGAAACGACGACGACCTGTATGCCAAACTGGAGTCGGAGAATCAGGGGCCGCTTCCGGGCCGAACAATCCGCGGTGTCTTCCGCCACATCCTCAGTGCTGTCCGGAATCAATCGCGCGTGCAGCGGGTGGCGTATCTTGGCCCCGCATTCAGCTTTTCGCACATGGCGGCGATCGAGCGGTTTGGCGAGTCGGCCGATCTGATTCCGGTCAACACGATTCCCGCCGTGTTCGAGGAAGTGAATCGCGGTCATGCCGACTTCGGCGTGGTTCCCATTGAGAACAGCACCGACGGTCGCATCATCGACACTCTGGACATGTTCACGCGTTTGCCACTCAGGATTTGCGGTGAGATCCAGTTAGCGATTCATCACAACCTGCTGGGGCGTGCCGCCCGCAGTGAGATCAACGAAGTTTACAGCAAGCCGCAAGCGCTGTCTCAATGCCGCGACTGGTTGAGCCGGAACATGCCGCAGGCGCGGTTGATCGAAGTCACCAGCACGTCGACGGCGTCTCAGTTGGCTCGCGACAAGCCGGGAGCGGCCGCCGTGGCCGGCAAGCAGGCAGCGGTCGAGTATGGGTTGCAGGTGTTGGCGGAAAACATTGAAGACAACAAAAGCAATGTGACCCGGTTTGCGATCATTGGTGATCGTCCGGCCTCGCCGACCGGACGCGATCGGACTTCATTGTTGCTCCAGATTCCGCACCGTCCCGGTTCACTGTCCGATGCGCTTTCCATCTTCAAACAGGCCAAGCTGAATCTGACGTGGATCGAATCGTTTCCGTTGCGTGGCCCCGAGACGGGTTACATTTTCTTCCTGGATTGCGAAGGCCACGTCAAAGACGCCAAGGTCAAGCGGGCGTTGGAGGATCTGGCGAAACTCGCGGTCCGGATGGAGGTCTTGGGGTCATATCCCAAGAGTGATCCAGTGGAATAGTCGTTCTCGCGTGGTCATTCGGGCGGACGTTCTGCGTGGTGTTAGCGGATCAGCAAGACGGCTGAATTGTTGAGGTATTCAACACGCGACACCGTCCGATGATTCTTTGGTTTTCGTTGGGAACTGTGCGAGGGATTTGTGATGCGGCGAAAGTTCGTGGCGGGCAACTGGAAGATGAACACGACGTTCGCGTCGGCTCAGGCGCTGGCTCGGGAGGTGGCGTCGGCGGTGGCGGCTTCCAATCCCGCGGTTGATGTCGCCGTCTGTCCCCCCTTCCCTTTTCTGTGGCCGGTCCAGCAAGTGTTGGTGGGAAGCCCCGTCACGTTGGGTGGACAAAACGCTTTTCACGAAAAATCAGGGGCGTTCACTGGTGAGACGTCGCTCGACATGCTGCTGGATGTCGGTTGCCAGTGGGTCATTCTCGGCCACAGCGAGCGCCGGCAGTTTTTCGGCGAAACGGATGCCTCCATCAATCGGAAGATCGCAGCCGCGGCGGAGCGTGGATTGGGCGTGATCTTCTGCATCGGCGAAGTGCTTGATGATCGTCAGGCACAACGAACCGAGTCGGTTCTGGCAACTCAGATGCAGGATGGACTGGCCGGGTTCACCGCAGCTCAGTTGCAGAAGATGGTGATTGCGTACGAGCCGGTGTGGGCGATCGGGACCGGAGTCACGGCATCACCCGAGCAGGCCGAAGCGGCTCACGCCTTTATTCGGAATTGGATGGCGACACGCTTCGACGCCGGTCTGGCAGAGTCGCTGCGCATTCAATATGGAGGCAGCGTCAAGCCCGAGAACGCAAAGGAAATCCTGTCGCAGCCCAATGTCGATGGAGCACTGGTGGGGGGCGCGAGTCTGAAGAGTGATCAGTTTCTTGGTATTGTCAACGCGGCGGCTGAATTGACCGGCGGTTGAGTTGTTGTCCGACTTGGCAGGTCGTGAGGATGGAGCCACCTCGACCGGTGCTCTCCGCGACGAGGTTACAGGGAATCGTCTCGATGTTGTATTTCACGTATTTCATGATGGTGCTGCACGCGTTCGTCGGGTTGATTCTCATTGGAGTCATCCTGTTGCAGCGCGGACGTGGCGGTGGTCTCGCGGGAGCCTTCGGTGGCATGGGCGGCCAAAGCGCCTTCGGAACGAAGGCGGGCGACGTGTTCACCAAGATCACCATTTATCTCGCCACCTCTTGGATCATCTTGGGGTGTGTGTGCGTGCTGCTCGCCAGCAGCCCCATGGTCAAGACGACGAAACTCAAGCCGGGAGCGAAAGCGGGGATCAAGGCCGCTGCAGAAGAGCCGGATAAGGAAAATGTCGACGAAAAGGCAGGCAAGAAGGAAGACGATAAGGCTACGGATGGCAAGAAATCTGAGGACACAGATGTTCCTGGTCCTGCCCCGGCAATACCTCCGGAGGGCAAGACGGATGCCAAGTCAGACGTGAAGACTGAAGCCAAGGATGCCGCCCCGTCGGAAAAAACCGAGCCTGCGAAGAAAGAGGATGCGGCTGATCCAAAAGATCCCGCTCCAAAAGATCCCGCAGCGAAAGATCCCGCAGCGAAAGATCCCGCGGAGAAGAAGCCCGAATGATGCGGCGAACTCAATGAGCCAATGCGTCAACAAGGCTACTCGCCGGTCCGAACGGCACCTATCCTTGATTTCGAAACGATTCGATTCCTCAGCGGTAAAAGAGACGCCGTGTTACTCAGCATGACTGGATACGGTGAGGCACGGGAGCGGTTGGGAGACGTGCTCTGCCGCATCGAACTGCGCAGCGTCAACAACCGCCATTTCAAGCTCGCGCTGCGGTGCCCCGACGGCTTCCTGCAATTTGAATCCGACATGGAACATCTGCTGCGCGAGACCATCTCGCGCGGCAGCGTTTCGCTGGCGATTCGATTCGACCGGTCGGCGAATTCACAGGCTCCGCGGATCAATCCCGCGGCCGTCGCCGATTACTGGCAACAGTTGCAGAAGATCTGTGGAGACCTGTCCGTCGCGCCTCCGGAATTCGGTGCGTTGCTGACCCTTCCCGGTGTGTTGGACGACGGGGCGTTCGACGCGGCAACCGCACAACAGATGTGGCCGGTGGTGGAGCGAACCGTCCGCGCCGCCGCGGTTCACATGGGTGAGTTTCGCCGGCGCGAAGGCGCGTCGATGGCGGACGAACTGCGAGCCCAGTGTACGGCGATCGCCGGGCAGGTGGACCTCATCACCGGCATGGCTCCGCAGGTCATCGTGGAATATCGCGACAAGCTGTTGCAGCGGGTCAACGATCTGGTGAAGGATCTGGATGCGCGGCTGGGTCCGGCCGATGTCCTTCGCGAAGTGGCCCTGCACGCGGACCGCTGTGACATCACCGAGGAAATCACCCGGTTGCGAAGCCATCTGGGGCAGTTCACGAAACTGTTGGACGCCGACGCCTCGCAGGGACGCAAGCTGGACTTCATGTGCCAGGAACTGTTTCGCGAAGTGAATACGATTGGCTCCAAGTCCAACCATGTGGGGGTCGCCCATGCCGCGGTGGAGGCCAAGGTATGCGTCGAGCGGATGCGGGAAATCGTTCAGAACGTGGAGTGACCGAGTGACCGCGGGTGATGTCGGTTGCCGGCGGAAACAGGGAGCCAGACGATCGTGGCGGCGGATATGACGGGGCGTGCATTTCGAGTTGTGGTGTTGTCCGGTCCCAGCGGCGCTGGCAAGACAACGATTGTCGAACGCCTGACCCGCGAGTCGCCCGTCAAGCTGGTCAAATGTGTCTCCGCGACCACGCGGCCGGCACGCGCTGGCGAAGTTCATGGGGATTCCTATTACTTTCTGACGGATGATGATTTCGCCGCGCGCCGGGCGGCAGGCGAGTTCCTGGAAACGGCCGAGGTGTTTGGGGCCGGCTATTGGTACGGAACGCTCAAGTCCGAACTGGAGCGGGCCCGACAGGAAGGTGGCTGGGCGTTCCTGGAAATCGACGTTCAAGGGGCGCTCCGAGTGATGCAGGAATACCCGGACGCCGTGACCATTTTCCTCGAACCGCCATCGGTCGAGGCTTGCGAGCAGCGATTGAGATCGCGCGGGACGGATGCCGAGGAAACCATCCAGCGCCGGCTGAAAAAGGTTCAGGATGAATTGCAGTTGGCGGACCGTTATCGGTTTCGTGTCGTCAATGACGACCTGGAGCAGGCGATCGGCCGCATCAACGACATCCTGACTCGGCAATCAGAGTAACCGCGACACAGGTTGCGACTTGCGGTCATTGCCCCAACCCGCCACACTACCGCCCCCGCATTCCCCAAGGGGATTCCAACTTCAGGCCGTGCTCGCTCTTGTCTAACACAGTCGTCGCGACGAGGGATCACACGGTCTGGGACTTTGGATTGATTTGTTCAGACTGACTTGAATGAGGACGCCATGCTGGAAGAACTGAAAGAAGAAGAGATCGTCAAGAAGGTTGGAGGACGCTTCAAGCTCTCCACGCTGATCCAAAAGCGCATGGTGGCGCTGAACCGCGGTGCGAAGCAACTCGTCGAGATTCAAACCAAGAATCCGATGGAAGTCGTGATCCAGGAAATCATCCAGGACAAGATCTTCCTGGACGCCAGCGGTGCCGTCGTGGCCCGTCCCGACCAGCACACGTCGCGCGAACGGCATTTCGACAGTGGTCCGTCGCTGGATGACATGTAACGTCGAGTCGGGGCGCTCAGGATGCGTGGTCGCGAGCTGTTGTTGGGTGTCACCGGGGGGATCGCCGCTTACAAGGCGGCCGACCTCTGCAGCAAGCTCGTTCAGGCCGGAGCGTCGGTCACGGTCGTGATGACGGAATCGGCCGAGCGGTTTGTCGGCCCCACCACTTTTGAAGCACTGACGGGTCGGCCGGTCCATCGGGATCTGTTTCGGCCCGTCGAGCATTTCCGGGGTGAGCACATTGGTCTGGCGCAGCGGGCCGAACTGCTGGTCGTTGCCCCCGCGACCGCGAACTACCTCGCTGAGATCGCGCACGGGTTCGCCGGCGACCTGTTGTCGACGCTCGCCTTGACCGTCACCTGCCCCGTGCTGCTGGCCCCCGCGATGAACTGCGAGATGTGGGCGAAGCCGTCCGTTCAGCGGAATGTCAACCAGCTTCGTGCCGACGGCGTGTTGTTCGTCGAACCGGGGTCGGGCTGGCTGAGCTGTGGACAGGTCGGTGCGGGACGAATGGCGGAACCCGGAGAGATCTTGGACGCAATCGGCCGCCTGTTGCCGGCCGGATGAAACAGCCGCATTCATTCAACAAGATTGGGGCCGCTCACCGTTTCTTCGTGGCCAGCGGCTTCTTCTTGCTGGTCTTCGCTGCCACTGCTTTCTTACCCGGTGCGGCTTTGCCGGGCGATTTCTTCTTCGCCGCTTTGGCGGGATTTTTCGTGGAAGCAAGCATCGCCTCGTAGACCTCAATGTACTTCTTCAACGGCTGGCGGCGGATGGCTTCGCCGATGACGTCCATCGCCAAGTCTTCCGCCTTCTTGAATCGGATGCAACTCTTGCCCATGTCGAGCTTCTTGCCGGTCTTTTTCCATTCCGATTGGAACCACGTTGCCAGGGCGCTGTCTCCGTAAACGGACATCATATACAGCGACATGTAGTTCTTTTGCGAAGCCAGACAGGCGAATCCGAGCGGCTGCTCCGGATCGCAGTGGTACCCCGCCGGGTAGATACGGTGGGGCACGAAGTACCCGATCATGCCGTAGAGCATCCCCTCCTTGAAGCCCTTGTCCAGATTGGCGCGGATCACTTTGCGAACGGCTTCGATGGAAGCGCGGCGGTCATCGGGCAATTCGGCGAGGTACGCGTCGACGGTTGCGGCTTTGCTTTGCATCAGGGTCTCCTGAGAATGTGACCGGCGGATTCACTGGCGAACGCGGGCGTAGTTTAGCCGAATTCTGGCCTTGTGCGGGCCCAAGCACGACGTTTTCGATAGGGGTAGGGAGGACTCATTGGTTTGAGTCCCCCCTCCCTCCGAACCGGACGGGCGGATTTCCCGCATCCGGCTCTCCGGTGGATGGTATTACCTTCGTGAGGATTGGACGACCGAAGCATGGGCTTTTGCCAGACTG
>JANMLE010000540.1:0-2211 GCA_031372385.1 Planctomycetota bacterium
GCCAAGGCGGGACATCGATTCCCCGGATCGGGAGCGTCCGAGTTCGGGAGACGGCGGCGGGAGTCGGACCTGCTGCGATGTCGAGGCGGAAGTATAACCGTGAGCGGATGGCGAGTTCAAACGAGGCGATGCGCGTCGGTGACATGTCCTCCGGCCAGAAGGGCACGGGATATTTTTTTCAGTTTTTTCGGCAGACGGAAAAAAACGACAGCGCGCCGCTCGCGGTTTTGTTAGCATCTGCACCCTCGCGGAACCCGCAAACGGTTTCGCGACGTCGCAAAGAGAGAAAGGATGCTGTCAATGCGAACCCCTGCTGAGTTGTACAACACCGTATACCGTTGCCAGCGACAATTGTTCGCCGCGCTCATCGTTGAGCAGCGACACCAACGATCAACGCTCACCCCGGCAGTGGGGTTGGAGCGGCTCAGGCAACACGGGGGATCTTCGGGACTTGGCGTGCCGCCTCGTTGAGGCATCAGCAGCCAGTTCCGTTGCAGCACACTTTTTAGTTTCTCGTGACGAATGACAGCGGCCGTCCCGCAACGGCCGTCACACAAGGAAGTGGTTTTCTTCACAGGAGGTTGGACCCAAATGCATCGCTTTAATCCGGGACTCGCCGCGCTATTGGATGCCGCACGAATCAAGGGCTGCGCCACATTTCAGCAAGTTGACAAGTATCTGCCGGACGAGGGGGGGGAGCCGGAAATGGTTCCCGAACTGATCGCCGCCTTGGAAGATGCCGGACTGGACGTCATCGACGAACCCAGCCCGGAGGAACAGCAGCGGCTGGATTCGCCGCCCGAAGCGATGATCGAGCCCGAAGCCGCCTCGTCGTCGCGCGATCCGATTCGCATGTACCTCAGCCAGATGGGACACATCCCCCTGCTGTCCCGCGAAAAGGAAATCTTCCTGGCCAAGCAGATCGAACTCGTCAGGAAATGGTTCCGTCGGAAGATGATGGAATCGGACTTCGCCCTGACCCTGGCTGTCGAAACCATCAAGAAGGTGGTCGCGGGGGAATTGCCGTTCGAACGAACCCTGCGCACCAGCGAAACCGAAAGCCTGCGCAAAGAACAGATCCAGGGCCGGATCCCCGTCAACCTTCCCACCATCGACCGCCTGATGGGTGAGAACCGCGAAGACTGGGAACTGCTGAAGACCGAGAAGGACGCCGCCGAACGCGCGGTGATCAAACAGCGGATGACGCGCCGCCGGCGAAAACTCTGCTGGCTCGTCGAGGAACTCAGCGTCCGCACGCAGCGCCTGCAGCCGATCATGCGCCGCATGGAACAGGTCGCCCGGCGGATGCGCGAGTTGCAGACCCAGATCAAGACGCTCGCCGAACGCCGCACCCAGGCCGCCGCGAACGAATCCGAAATCCTGCGGCGCGAACTGCGCGATCTGGTGGAACTGACGCTGGAAACCCCCGAGGAATTCCTCGATCGGATGCAGCGGGTCATGGCGAAGTTTGACGCCTGGACCACCGCCAAGCAGCATCTTTCCGGCGGCAATCTGCGGTTGGTCGTCTCCATCGCCAAGAAGTACCGCAACCGCGGCCTCAGCTTCCTGGACCTGATCCAGGAAGGAAACGCCGGGTTGATGCGCGGTGTCGAAAAGTACGAATATCGCCGCGGCTACAAGTTCTCGACGTATGCCACTTGGTGGATTCGCCAGGCGATCACCCGCGCCGTCGCGGATCATGCCCGCACGATCCGCATCCCGGTCCACATGTTCCAGTGCATCTCGATGTTGAAGGCCAAGAGCGAACAGATCCGGCAGGAAACGGGCCGCGATCCCAGCATGGAAGTCCTGGCCGAAGCGGTCGGCATGTCGCTCGAAGAGACCGAACGGATCATGAAGACCTGGAAGCACCCGATCAGCCTCGACACGCCCGTCGGTGAGAGCGAGGACGCCAGCTTCGGTGACTTCTTGGAAGACGACAACGAATCGAGTCCGTCGGAAACCGCGACACAGGAAATGCTGCGTGACAAGATCGAAGTCGTGCTCCGCAGCCTGACCTACCGCGAACGCGAGATCATCCGCTTGCGTTACGGGCTGGGTGACGGCTACAGCTACACGCTCGAAGAAACCGGGCGCATCTTCAAGGTGACACGGGAGCGGATTCGCCAGATCGAATCCAAGGCGCTGCGCAAGCTGCAGCATCACACCCGCGCCGATCATCTGAAGGGCTTCGTCGACGAACTGAGTCCG
>JANMLE010000542.1:0-3229 GCA_031372385.1 Planctomycetota bacterium
CCGTAACGCCGCCATCCCGTGGGGGTCGGGCTTCTTTTTCATGCCGAAATACCTATATTTGAGCCTTTTTCCGCGACCGGGTGCGCCATGAAAAAGACTCCCGACCCCTTCTCAGATAGACTCTGAGAGTGCTGTGGTCTGCATCGCGGGTGTTTCCATGTTTGTTCTCGCCGAAACAAGCTCTTGCTGAAAACTGACCACTGGCCACTGACCACTCATTCAAACAACCGCACGATCAACGGGATCGCCCGCTCGAATGCTTTCGCCCGATGGCTGATGTGCCGTTTGACGGCCGGGTCGAGTTCGCCAAACGTCTTGTGGAATTCCGGGACCAGAAACATCGGGTCGTAGCCGAAACCATTGGAGCCGTGGTACTCACACAGGATGCGTCCGCAGCAGCGTCCCCCGGTCGCCACACGGATCTGACCGCTGGGGTCAGACAGTGCGACGGCGCAGACATAATGGGCCGTTCGCTTCTCCGTGGGGATCTCGGCCAGTTCCCTCAACAGCTTCTGGTTGTTGGCTTCGTCCGCTTCGAGCGAGCCGGGATGTGGTGCCTCGGCGTAGCGTGCGGAGTAGATTCCCGGAGCGCCTCCGAGGGCATCCACACACAGGCCGCTGTCGTCGGCGATGGCCCATTCGCCCAGACGCTTCGCGACTTCGCTCGCCTTCTTGGCCGCGTTGCCGGCGAACGAGTCTGCATCCTCGACCACATCGGGAACATCCGAAAATGACGTCACGCCGATCAACTCGATCCCGCGCGGAGCCATCAACTCGGCGATCTCTTCGATCTTCTTCCGGTTGCGGCTGCTGAGAACAATGCGCGGCAGGGAACTCATGTCGTCAGACTCTCGCGGAAAGGAAACGCTGCGGTCAGGCACAGCCAGACCAAGGGGCGGGATTCTGACGGATTGATGCGCATCGCGAAAGCGACGGCCATTGGCGACGGCTACTCGAACAGCTTCCCCACCGCCACGCGGAAGCCAGGCAGGACATCGTCTAAGGCCAGTTCGTCGTCGGCCGTCAACAACTCCACGGGACGGTCGGCTGAGAACACATGGACGGTCTGTGCCGAAGGATCGACCACCACCACCGTCAACACACCCGCATGGAGATACTCGCCGACCTTGTGATGAATCTCCTTCCACCGGTCGTCGGGGGACCGGACTTCAAACACGAGGTCCGGAGCGGGCCAGTAGCCATTGAGGGGAATCGGCCCGCGCGGGACACGTTCGAAGCTGTAATAGGCCACATCCGGACCGCGAACCGTGTCGGGATCGCGGGCGGTGACGACCCCCGCATCGTTGCTCACGACCCGGCCGAGATCGTGGTTCGTCACGTGATTGCCAACGAGGCGATCAATGACTGAACAGAAATAGCCGTGCGCCGTGTAGGGTCTGTTCATTGTCACGATCCTGCCGCGCACGAGTTCCGTCGTATTCCCACTGTCCGGCAGACGCAGGTACTCTTCGGCGGTGATCCGGTCCGTTGCCTGCACGGTCGACATGTCCAACTCCTCCGACTCCGCAATCGTTTGTGACGAAGTTCAGGCGCCAACGATACTCACGAACACAAGGCCGGGCAATTGGAGGTTTGCCGCGGGCCATCAAAGCCGTGCCACCGTCTCAAGCTCAATGCGGGGAGTTGCCGTCGTTCGCCATTGCGATTTGACGAGGCTCCGCGAGACATTGGCGTGATGGGAGCATACACTCCGCGAGCCTGTGAATTGGCCTGCTGGAGTCGTTCCGAATGCCGCACCGTTTTCATGTCGCGAAACTCCCTGAAACGGGATTGGTCACGGTCGACGCGGCCGAAGCTCACCACATCATTCACGTGCTGCGAGGCTCGGTGGGAGACATCGTCGAACTCTTCGACGGCTGCGGACTGGCGGTCTCGGCCGAGATCACGTCGGTTCGCCGACGCGATGTCGAACTGCGGATCATCACCGCGCGACGCGAAGAGCGGCCGGCGCGCGTGATCATTCTCGGCACGGCCGTTCCGAAGGGGGACCGGTTCGACTGGCTCATCGAGAAGGCGACGGAACTCGGCGTGACGAGAATCGTGCCGCTGGTCACCACCCGGAGCGTCGTCGATCCTCGCGACAGCAAACTCGACAAGCTGCGGCAGACAATCATCGCTGCCTGCAAGCAATCCGGGCGCAATCACCTGCTCGAACTGTCACCGGTCACCGCATGGAGTGACTTCGCGAAGGGCGATCTCGCCGGCCACCCGAGCTTCATCGCGCATCCGGGACCGGATGCCGCGCCGATGACTTCGTCGCTGTTGACCGGACACGCAACCATCGTTTTCGCCATCGGTCCCGAAGGGGGCTTCACCGACGACGAGGTTTCGCTGGCCGTCGCACACGGAGCGAAACCAATCAGCCTCGGTCCGCTCACGCTGAGGATCGAGACGGCGGCATTGGCGATGGCCTCGCGGGCTTTGGTGTGAGGTTGACGCGCAAGATGATCGGTCGCGTCAATGCTCGATCAGCGGCAGTTCGCGGCCGCGCGTGCAGACTCCGAACAGGAAGAACGCCGCTGCCATCAACAGGTAGCCGAACGCCGTGTCCCACGAACGATACGTCATCGCCGTGTCCACCGCGGGCTGGGTGAGCACGAACAGGAAGTCGACCCCGTTGCCACTCAACTGGTAGGCGTGCGTCAACCCCACGACAGCACAGAACGCCCCCACCAGCGACCAGACCCCCGCGGTCATGAACCGCCGGTCGATCAGAAAGGCCGAGATCGCCGCCAGGATCATGCAGGTGAAGATGTACCCCTGCTGCAACGAGATCATGCCGTGCAGCACGAAGTCGCTCACATTGGCCCGCGAATCCTGCTCGATCAAGGATTGAATCGTCTTGCCGTCCGCCTTGATGAACGCTCCCTGCACCACGGTGAAGCCCCAAGCGGCGATCGCGGGAAACAACCCGACGGCGACCGCGGGAGCATGCTCGCGCGGAACGGCCGAAAACGCCTGCGCCGTGATGATGATGCCGATCCACAGCACGATCGCGATGCCGGACTCCATCGGAATCAGGCTGTTGATCAGGCTGATGGCTCCCGTCAGACAGATCGCGGTGACGACGATCCCGTTGAGCGTCGAATATCCGGCCCGAGCGCCCAGCGCCTTCCAGCCGGGGTGCCCGATGTAGATCGTCGTGGGAAAGCAACTGCCGAACAACGCCGCCGAGATCGTGCCGATCCCGTTGGCCGCCAGCGATGAC
>JANMLE010000548.1:0-2504 GCA_031372385.1 Planctomycetota bacterium
CGGCTGTGTGGCGGCCCGCAGGCCGACGTCGTCGGTGGCACCGTACGCGACCCCCGGTTTGACACCGCCCCCCGCCAGCCAGACCGAGTAACCCCACGGATTGTGATCGCGGCCCGTTCCCTGTTCGCTCATCGGCATGCGGCCGAATTCGCCACCCCAGATCACCAGCGTATCCTCCCACAGTCCGCGGCGTTTCAGGTCCGTCAGCAGGGCCGCGACCGGTTGATCGGTGGCGCGGCACATCTGCGTGTGATTCTTCAGCACGTCGTTGTGAGCATCCCAGCCGTTGGTGTCTCCCGAATAGACCTGCACGAAGCGGACGCCCCGCTCGATCATCCGGCGAGCCAGCAGGCAGCGCTGTCCAAAGTCGCGCGTTTCCTTTTGGTCGAGGCCGTACAGCGACTGAGTCTCGGCGGTCTCACCCGCCAGGTCGACCAACTCGGGAGCGGCCGTTTGCATGCGGTAGGCCAGTTCATAGGCGCGCAGGCGCGCCGACAGTTCATCGTCGTCATCGCGCGCGGCCAGATGATCGCGATTCAATTGTTGGATCAGATCGAGTGTCGCCCGTTGCTGCGCCGGACTGATCTGTGGCTGCGGGCGCAGATGCAGGATCGGCTGCGGTCCGGACCGCATCGTCACCCCCTGAAAGTTGGCCGGCAGATACCCGCTCCCCCAGGCGGGGGGACCACCCTTCACGCCGCCACCCGGATCGGGCAGAACGACGAACGCGGGGAGATCACGGTTCTCGGTCCCGAGTCCGTATGACACCCAACTGCCGACGCTCGGACGTCCCATCAGGATGCTGCCGGTGTTCATCTGGTACACCGACTGCGGATGGTTCACGCTGTCGCCGTGCAGGCTGCGGATCACGCACAATTCGTCGGCGTGACCGGCGATTTCTGGCAGAAAGTCGCTGATTTCCAAACCCGATTCACCGCGCGGATGAAACGCTTTGACCGGTCCGAGCAGCGGGTTTTCGGCCACCTTGCGGCGGGTCATCACCATTCCAAAGCTGTCGGGCAGCGGCTTCCCGGCGTAGCGGATCAGATCCGGCTTGGGATCAAACAAGTCGACGTGGCTCGGTCCGCCATGCATGAACAACCAGATCACCCGTTTGACGCGCGGCGCGAAATGGGGTTCGCGCGGACCATCGGATGGAGTCGCCTTCTCGGATGCCTGCGTCTGCGCCATCGGATCGTCCGCCAGCAACGATGCCAGTGCGATCATGCCAAACCCGCCACCCGCCTGAGACAGGAAGGCGCGTCGGGACGTCGGGATCGCAGCGGGGAACGGTGGCATCGACTCAACCTTCAGCGGGGAACATTGACCACGAATCTCACGAATAACACGAATCAAAAAACAGAGGATCAAGGATGCGGCGGGTGGTCTTCAATCGCGGTCGAGCAGTCTGGAATCGAGCCGCTGTCCTGAATCTCTTCTGATTCGTGAAATTCGTGTGATTCGTGGTTACTCAGACGTGTCCGACAGAAGTCGCCTGGACAGCGTTTCGTAGCACGGACGCCTCGTCCGTGCGCGAAGGTCATGGGCAATTTCAGACGCACGGACGAGGCGTCCGTGCTACGGGGACTTTTGTCGGAAACGTCTACTCATGACTTGTCCGTGTTCGCGGGCAATTCAACGGGTGCGTTCATCGTCATCGAACGACCGGTGTGGAAGCAAGCTATCCCAACACTTCCGCGAGCGACACCAACCGGCTCTTTTCCTCCAGCGACTTTGCCGCCGCGTGGATGATGGCGGTGACTTCCAGAATCTCCTGATGCGGCACCGGTTCGATCCCCGTGCGGACCATTCCGAGAAACGTGTGAGCCATCCGCAGGATCTGGTAGTGGTGTCCGAACCAGTAGTCTCCCTCGATCGCCGGAGTGTACTCGTACGTCTTCTGCGTGAAGTGGACCGACGTGGAGCAGTACGTCTTGGTGACGTCCGGCCGGCCGTACCAGACTTCCGCCGGCATGCGGTCGGGATACGTGAGCAGCGCGTGGCAGGTGTTCTCCCGCGCGTACATGCTGACCGCATCCACGCCGGGGCCGCAGAGGGTCATCGCCATCCAGACGGGATGCTGTCCGTAGATGAACCACGACGGGTGCGAGTACCCGCCCCCCTGGCTGGCGATCACATACTGCAGCGGCCCGAACTCGCCGGTCGACTTCAATCGCAGCGCGGTCTCGGTCCCCCATTGGTGACGGAACAGACTCGACGACATGATCGGCGCATTGTGCTCCGTGGCGAACTGCAGAATCTGGCGGGTGTTGGCGACGGTTCCGCCGATCGGCTTGTCGCAAAACGTCGGCAGGCCGCGGGCCAAGCCGGGCGCGACGAGGTCGAAGTGATCCTCGCCGCGTCCGGACGCATCCCCCATCCAAATGGCATCGACTTCCTGGACCATCGCCTCCAGTGACGTGGCGACCTGCACGCCCGGAAAGGCTTCGGCGAACATCGCGGCGCTGGCGGGGTCGGCGTCGTACACATGAGTGATCCGCGTC
>JANMLE010000576.1:0-8418 GCA_031372385.1 Planctomycetota bacterium
GTCGAGTCCGGGGGCTGACGCCGCCCGGCTCACCAAGACTCCCACGGAAGAAACTCTCACTCATGCACGCGCGAGGTATAACGGCGGCATAGACGACGAATCGTCGCGCGACCGAGTGCGGGTTCGAGATTCGCGATGCACAGGCTCTGAAAGGCACCAGGCATGACCATCCCGGGAACATCCGATTCCGAATCTGATTGGATCGAATTGGTTCAGGAACTTCGGACGGTGCGTGAGGCGTTCTCCCAAGACTGGGCCGGGCTTGATGACCACCGGCGACTGGCACAGCACGTCTGTGGAGAAAGTCCGTCTGACGAAGCCGGCGACGTCGAAGCGATTCTGAAGTCACATCCGATTGCCGCCGAGGCCGCGCAGACTCTGAGGGAATTGCTGGCGACACCGGGGTTGATCGACGCGGCGAACGTTCGCTTGCGAACATCCGGTCTGTCGACGTTGAGGCCGGTTCTCGACCGCTGGAAGCGGACTCATCCAACGCTGCTCAAGTTGGTTGGCGTTGAAGACTCTCTGCTTGAGGCGGTGTCGCAGGCCGCGTTGGCGGCCCCGGAGGAACGTGCCGACGAATACGGCCTCGCAATCCACTCGGGCGATCGGTTGTACGCGATCGCCGCGGGTGGCTCGGATCAGCCGAGTGAAACGTCGCCAATGTGGTTTACCCGTCTGCGCGAGCCGCCCCGACAATTGCGATGGACCGGCCACGAAGCGAATGAAGAATGGCAGGTCCGTCTGCAAGCGGACGGCCAGGCCGCCGTCGTGCTGGGTATCACGACGCAACCCGAGATGACTGTACCCGACGACATCCGCCAACAGCTTCCCCCCGGCGTTCCCATCCAATGGACCTGTTCGCCGACGGGATCGGGTGAAACCGTCGTCCATTCCGCGTTTGAAGTCCTCACCGCGGACCAGGTCCGTCAGGTTGATGAGTCGCTTCGTCTGCGCGAGGGTGTTGATGAACGATGGGAACAGACACTCGCACGGGTCGGCGTGTGTCTCGGCTGGGAGTTGTTTGACGAATCACGGGAACGGCTCGCGCGGTTGAACAGTGACCGGCTGGTGGGATTCCCGCGGTTCTTCGTGGACCGGGCCTATGCGGCGCTGTACCGGCTGGTGGGACGGCGTCTGTCGGGACCACCGCTGTGGATGGGTGATCCGGCGGGGGTGTGGGCCGCTGCGCTCGCCAGAAAGTACCTGCGGTCCGCATGGTCCGCAGTCGGTGTGGACTACGAAGACTGAGTTCATCTGCTTGGAGGATCGCCATGTCTCCGCGCCTTTCAGCACGAACCGTTGGGTGGTGGAACGTGCGCCTGTGGCAACTCGCCGTGCTTGCCATTGTGACCGTGGTCGGGGAAATCGGCTGCGGTGGCGGCTCCGCCGAGCCGCTACCGGTGCGACAGATGCTTGAACGAGTGAAGGCGCGCGCCGTCCAGAAAGAGGGTCGGTTCGAAACCCTCTCATTTCGCCAATCGAAGTTGACGGATGACGATCTTCTGGTCGTTCACGGTCTGTCCCGCCTGCGCGTGCTGGAGTTGTATGGCACCGACACGACCGACCGGGGAGTCGCCGCCCTCCGCGATCTTCCGAGTCTCGAAGGGCTGGGGCTGTCGAAGACGCGGATCACCGACGACGGACTCGCCGGCTTGGATCGCTTCCCGAAGTTGCGGACGCTGTATCTGATCGACACGGCGATCTCGGATGCGGGACTCGCCCATTTGCACCAGCTCAAGTCGCTCGAAGTGGTTGACGCTTCCGGCACACGGGTGACCGCGGAAGGAATCGGCAGATTGCGAACCGCGCTGCCGCGTTGCGATGTCAAGTGGACCGCACCCAAAACAGACCGTCCCGCTTCGCCACTTGAGGAGTCTTCAAACGTCGCCGTTGTGCCACCGACGCCGACCGGTCCCGTTCGCCGCGAGCCGCCCGTCTCCGGGACCGTTCGTCCTCCGGCCAATGTCGTCCCCCCCGCTCGTCCCGCGGACATCGAAGCAAACTTGGAATTGAGTTGGGTGACTCCCGATGGCGCCGGCGGAGTTGTCTTACCGCGGCTGAGTGATTGGCACGGACCGTCCGAGAATACAAATTCACGATTTCGCCGACTGGTCGGAATCCTGATGGATGACGATGAATCCGAGATCATCTTCCTGGGTGTCGACGAGCCGAACTGGCCCCTGATGTCAGCCGAAGACCTGCTCGACGGACTGGCGGTCGCCGTGGAATCGCTCAAAGTCGGTCATCCGCCGGGGGTCACGTTTGAACCGATGGCGGAATCGCTGGCGCGTCCCCCGAAGGATCAAGATCCGTTGCGAGTTGAGTACTTCGGCGCTGCGGCCAACACCGTTGTCGGCCGGGCATCATTCGAAGCGGACCGGATGATGAAATGCCTGTCCGCGGGGAAAGACAATCTCACAGGTCTGCCGGTCCGATCGGCCGTGGCCGGACGGCGGTCCGAATTGGATCTGGTTCTGGAAAGTCCGCGGGGCAAATCCGCCGCATGGCACCGGTTCTGGATCGAGCCCACCGAAGGCTCGGTGCGGAATTATCTCGATGGTCGGCTGCTGCTGGCTGAACTGCAACTTGCCGTGCAGACCCGTTTTCAAATCGTGCGCAACGGCAAGTTGGTCGATGCTCCGCAACAAGCGGATCCGGCGGCAAAGGCGTTTGCCGGTTTGTTGACAAGCCGGTACCGGGAGTTTGCTGGCGAACAACCGTCGTTCGCCATGACCCACAACTTTGCTGTGCTCACTTCGCTCGCCGGCGCGATTCTCGATCCCTCCTCAACGCGGCGCTGGGAACGCTTTGTGGAGCATGTTGCTGAACACCGTCCACGCTCTGTCGAGACACCGGACAGAACTCCCTCGATGGTTGTCCGCGCCGAACGGACGACGGGGACCGCCACGCATACGGCACAGATCGCCGGCGGCGTCGTGTTGCGCCCCGTCAAGATGCGCGCCGACGACTCTCCGGAGTTGCGACAACTTCGTCAGCAAGTCCTCGCCGCGCGCCCCGCGACGAAGGGTCACGCGGTGTGGACGGTCAATGACGCAACCCGTCCGATCGAGGCGGTCTCGGCGAATTGGCGTCGACGACGACACGTCTGGCAGACCGACTGCCGCTCGGGAGCACTTCAATTGGTTCGTACCGTTCGGAATCTGTATTGCCTCGCACGAAAGTAGCGTCGATTGCCTAAGTTCCACAGAATGTTCGGTAGCTGCAATCGTCAGACGGAGGCTCTTGATACATTGCTGAATCGGCTCCGGCTTCATACGGCGTCGCCAGCGTTGCCAGCAGACAGTGGAGCACCGACAGGTTGTTGTGGTCCTCCGCGGCGGCGAGTGCTTCCTCGACCCGGTGGTTCCGGGGAATGACGGCCGGGTTGACGCCCCTCATCGCGGCGTGCGCCAAGGTGCTCGGCCAGCCCTGACGGTTGAGGCGAAGCTGCCATCGCGCATTCCATGTCCGGAAGTCCGGATCATCATACCGGTCACCGGTCGGCGACTCGTCCGCCGAGAGATCGCGGAACGTGTTGGTAAAATCGGCCCGGGTTTTCTGCATCCAGGTCAGCAGCGACTGAGCCAACTCCAGGTCGCCTGCCTCGGCGCACTGGAACCCTAGTTTTGCCCGCATTCCAGCCAGCCAGTGCTGCTCGAACAGGACGGGAAATTGGCCGAGCACCTCTGTAGCAATGGCGACGGCCTTCTCCTGTTGAGAAGCAAGGAGCGGTAACAGGGTCTCGGCGAAGCGGGCCAAGTTCCACCGCGCGATGGCGGGTTGGTTGCCGTAGGCGTATCGGCCGGCGTGGTCGATCGAACTGAAGACCGTGTCCGGTCGGTAGGTGTTCATGAACGCACACGGGCCATAATCAATCGTCTCCCCCGAAATCGCCATGTTGTCGGTGTTCATCACTCCGTGGATGAAACCGACGAGTTGCCACCGGGCGACGAGCGCGGCTTGTCGGTCCATGACCGTGCGGAAGAAATCCAAATACCGGTTCGGTGAGTCTGCCAGTTCCGGATAGTGACGGTCGATCGTATAGTCCGCCAGCACCCGCAGGTTTGAATCTTCCTGCTTGGCCGCGAGGTACTCGAACGTCCCGACCCGAATGTGACTGGCGGCCACGCGGGTCAGGATCGCCCCTTTCCGCGTGGCCTCTCGGTAGACGGGTTCGCCGGTGGTGACGACGGCGAGACTTCGCGTGGTTGGAATGCCGAGGGCGAACATCGCCTCGCTGATGATGTACTCCCGAAGCATCGGTCCGAGAGCGGCTCGACCATCGCCGCGCCGCGAGAACGGCGTCTGCCCCGCACCCTTCAACTGAATATCGACGAGATGACCGGACGGCGAACGGTGTTCACCCAGCAGGATGGCGCGGCCGTCTCCGAGCATCGTGAAGTGGCCGTACTGATGCCCGGCATACGCCTGTGCGATTGGTCGGGAACCACTTGGCAGATCCTGGCCTGCGAAAATGGACGCGGCGGCTTCAGGTGAAACCGTATTGAGGTCGAGGCCGAGGTCGTCTGCCAGTCGACGGTTGAGAATCACTAACCGAGGTGCTTCCACAGCGGCCGGCTTAGCCGGAGCGAAAAGGACGTCCGGCAGCCGCGAGTAAGTGTTGTCGAACCGCCAACCCATTGGGTTGTGTACGGTAACTATTGCATTCACATTCACCTTCCCGTTCCAACAATGACGCATCCAAACGATTTCATCATACGTGGCGGGATGAGGCTGGGAGAGGCTGAAAGCGCAATCCTGATTGGCGGAGTCAGTCCCGATGCGCAGGTTCAGAAGTGGCAGCAGCGATTGAACTGGCTCCAACGACGACTCGGTGACAACTGCCATCTCGACCGCAACGTCCGAGAACTCGTTCGTAAGGAGCCGTTTGGAAACGTCGGGATCGACGAGTTCTACCTGGAGCGGACCCCTCGAACGCACGGCTACATCTCCAAGGGGATGGCGAGGCGGTACGTTCGTCTCGGCACATCGATCAGCCGAGGCAGATCCCGCTGAATACGGACCACCGCTTTGTCTTCAGCGGTTGCTCAGTGACCCGCTTCGAGCATCGATCATTGTGCCTTCGAACCAGGGCGATCAGGGCTTGTCTCTGAGGCTCCAACACCCGAAGGCTCCCCCGAAACCACCGACGAATGCTCCCACGGAACAGGGCAAGCCGATGGCCCAACCCCATCCCCCGGCTAGATAGCCGACACAAGCCAATCCACCGACAACCACGATGTAGAGGATCACCAACGGCAAATCACCGAGGGTCAGGGATGAAGAACCGTTCGATGACGAATCTGCGGAGCCTCCTAAGGAGCCAACCAATCCCGGCACCGGCAAACAATGCCCCCATTGCCATACCCCGCAGTGCCCCCACCCAAATGCTGAGATGAAAACTGCGGTCGGAGGGCAGCAATTCGCTGGTTTTTCGCTTTCGACGTTTGTTGCGAGCCATGATTCATCATTGGAGAGGGGCCGACGCCGTTCTATCCTGCTTCTCCAGAGAATTGGGAAGCCCAAACGATTCCTCAACGTCAGAAGGCGGATCACGATGTTCGAAAAGAAACACGAGCCATTGCTTCCTCGGGCGGCCTTCTTGGCTCGCATGGGAGGCAGCTTTGGGGTGACACTCTTGGTCGTCGCCCTGTCGCTGCTGATGGGGAGCGTGGGATATCACCACTTCGCCAATTTGTCGTGGATCGACGCTTTGTTGAACGCTGCAATGATCCTCACCGGCATGGGGCCGGTCGATCCGATGACGACCACCGGAGGCAAACTGTTCGCGACGTTCTTTGCTCTGTACAGCGGTGTCGCGTTTCTCACGATGATGGCCGTGATTCTGGCTCCGCTGATTCACCGATTGCTTCACAAGTTTCATTTGGATGGCGAAGACGATGACCACAGTGACTGAGAGATCGTTCGAGAGTCTGGAAGACGGGAGAAGAAACCGCATGGAGTTGGTCGGTGCGATACTCTCCCTGTGATAAACTTCTGCGAGCGTTCCACTCCATCCGCTCCATTCCGAGATCATCACATGCACCACCACCTGATTGCCGCCGTCGTGTTGAGTCTCATTGGTGCTCACTCCCTGGCACTCGCCCAAGAAGCCAAGCCCAATCCAATTGGCCTCAAGGCACTCGATCATTTTGTCGGTAGCTGGAACACAACCGGCACAAACAAGTTCGATGGATTGAAGACAACCGTGAAAGAGAGTACGGCGTGGATTCTCAAAGAGCGATTCATTATTGGGCGAGAATCCAGCCAACCGGACGGTGTGAAGTCGCTGTGGCTAATGACCTTTGACCCGGAGTCGAAAACATTCCCGTTCTGGTACTTCAACAACAAAGGAGGTCTTGGCGGCGAATGGAGAAGCACATGGAACGAAGCCACGAATACGCTCACAGGAAAAGCCACCGACACGCCACCCGGTTGGACCAGTGGTGGGACCAATCGTTTTCCCGACAAGAATACAAATCACGCCGCCTTTTGGATGAAAAATGATGCGGGACAAATGCGGTTCGACGTGGAAGCCAGGAAGACACGCCAACCCGATGCAACTGGCAAGAGCATGGTCGCTGCTTGGTCCAAGATTGAGAGGGCCGACCCACCGCTGCCACCTGAATTGAAACTGTTGGAGCGGATGATTGGAGATTGGGATGCGACCTCAGTTTCCAAACCCGCTGAATGGACGCCCCAAGAGTTGAGCACGACGAGCCAGGTGACGAGGACGTGGGTTCTGGACGGCAGCTTCGTTCAAGACACTTCCAAGATTTCGGACGGCACGGAGAGCTTTGCCCTGACCTCTTTCGACCCGCAAATGAAAGCGTATCGAAGTTGGTGGTTCAATTCAGAAGGCAACTCAAGTAAATCGACCGGGCAGTGGGACGGTGTCTCGAAGACGATTTCGTTTCAATCTAATCTCGGAAACGGCATCACGTCTCGGAGTTCGGTGCGATTCCTCGACAACAACAACGAAGAGTGGAACGTGGTCATCAAAGACGGCGACGGAAAGCTGTACTTGGACCTCAACGTGAAAGCGACACGCCGCAAGGAATGAATGTTCTTGTGAACAGTCGGTGGTAGCGTCGGTGTTAATCGAAGATGACCTCGATCAACGAGCAGTTCTTTTCCTCGCAGCCTTCAAGGCGTCTGTCTTGGTCTTCAACGTCGCCACCGCCTCTTGACGGGATTGTTCATCGGAGGGGTGGCCCAGCGGAGCAGGGTCATTCACGACTTTTTTCGTGGCCTTCTTCGCCTTGGCGAATTTCCTCGAAGGGATCTTGGCAGTCTGGCTGGCAAGTTTCCCTGACGCGAGGTTGCATTTGGCTGTGGGGTACTTTGTCGAAGCGATCTTCTTCTTCGTGGTTGTGAATCTGCCGGAGGGGATCTTCGCCATGAGGGTCTCGATTTGATGGGGGCTGTTCCGCTGCCAGTCTATCCCGGAGGTCGGCGTTTGCCATGAGGAGCGTTGATGTCGCACTCGCCCCGATTAACCAAGTGAAATGACACCGCCCTCGAGCCGAAAAACTCTGTGACCATGAATGACTGAGATGCTTGAGGACTTTCTCCTTCACCCAGACCTGACCGTTCGCTTTTTCCGTCTGCTGATAGACCCACCGGGCAATCTGAATCGAGACATTGGAATCACAAGGCAATGCGGCCTCGTGCAAACGGGATTGCAGTTCGGCCTGACGCACACGGTTTCGCTCGACCCAAGCGGCCAGATGGTTTTCCGCAGCCAGATGGTCCGATTTGGCACTGTTGCAACCATTGTGGGCAAGGACGAAATTGTGCCCGAAATCAGCCGGGTATCGCGACCACGGAACAAAGTGATCCACATGCGTTTGCAACGGCGGGGATTTCTGACTGTCCAATTCGGTACCGATGGCGGTTCCATCCTGGACGCCGGTCTGAACCGTCGAACAGCCGCCTGCTCCATCCACGGCGACGTCGTGAGGTTCGTCGGCACGCAGCCCTTCTTTCACAAATTGACTACAAAGTGCCTCAACGCGAGAATCAAACCCACTGGACACGGAGTCCCTTCAGTCTCAGTCGTATTCGATTGGCTTGGAACCTCGACCACCGTGTGAGCTGTGTTTCTGGCGATAATGGGAATTGTGATCGGGTTGGATCGTCGAACTGGCTTGGAATCCTGCTCGGCGAAGAAACGCCGAGAACTTCAACGCTGGGGAGAATCGAAAACAAGTACGGGATTCGCCCTGTCGAGAGTTCACAGATCGTCACCTCGACGTGGACTTTGTCCATGACGATATGGCCGAAGTTGAACGGCGGGGTCTGGTGCGGGCTGCGGTGGAGTGCGAAGGTTGGTCCGTCATTCATGGCTGCTCGCCACCGGGGAAGACTCGTTCGAAAAACTCCCGGAACT
The DNA here is from genome assembly GCA_031372385.1 of Planctomycetota bacterium. Taxonomy (GTDB): domain Bacteria; phylum Planctomycetota; class Planctomycetia; order Planctomycetales; family Planctomycetaceae; genus Schlesneria. Next base: position 8,396 of record JANMLE010000576.1, read on the forward strand.
TGGCCAGCGCAATGGCACTGATG
>JANMLE010000638.1:0-2460 GCA_031372385.1 Planctomycetota bacterium
TGCACCGAAGTCCGCCGAGGTCGCCGCCGTGCCGCATGCCTCGCCGTTTGGGGCGACGATCGAGTTGCTGTCCAACCCGTCGTTCCTCCTGCTGGTCCTCTACTTCACGCTTCCCGCGATGGCGGGCTGGGTCGTTCGCGACTGGATGCCGTCGATCCTGAAGAAACAGTTTCAGATCGGACAGGGGCAGGCGGGTGTCGCGGCGACGCTCTATTGGCAACTCGCCGCGATCGTCGGAGCGGTCGCCGGGGGCTGGCTGGCCGACCGCTGGATGCGGGTCAACCCGCGCGGCCGGATCAATGTCAGCGCGATCGGCATGGCCCTGATCGTGCCGGCGATCTTCGGAGTGGGGAACGCGAGTTCGCTGACGATGGCCGTCATGTTTCTGATCCTGTTCGGATTGGGCTGGGGCTTCTTTGACTGCAACAACATGCCGATCCTGTCGCAGATCGTGCGACCGGAACTGCGGGCCACCGGTTACGGGATCATGAACCTGGTCAGCATCAGTTGCGGCGGGTTCGCGGATTGGGGGTTCGGCGTCCTGCGCGACCGCCAGGTGCCGCTGAACGTGACGTTCAGCCTCTTCGCCGGCGCGGCGATCGTGTCGATCGTGCTGGTGCTGCTGATCCGGCCCAAGGCGGACTGACGTGCGGCTAAACGTGGCAGCCATACTGTCGTCCCGCCGCTCCGTCGGCGGGACATGGTGCGCAGAGCGTCCCCGCAAATGAATGGGAGATCTGTCGGCGGTCCCGTCGGCGGAGCGACGGGACTACGGTACTTCGGAAGAGCATCACTGTTGCTCGTTTGTTCGACGAGACGATCGACGGGCAGGAGTGCCCATCCTCCGATGTTCGACAGGCCGTCAGGCGAAACGGACGCAGTAGATCGGCGGCAGGTGCTCGGACAGACATTGCCACGCATCGCCCTGATTCTCCGTGACCCACAGCGAGCCCGTCGTCGAGCCGAACGCCAGTCGGTCGCCGGATTCGTCGATGTCCAGGCCGTGACGATACGTCAGGTCGTAGGCGTGGTTCTGCGGCAGGCCGGTGCGGAGGATGTCGAACGTCTGCCCGCCGTCCCGCGTGCGGGCCACCACCACCTTGCCCTCGGGGGGAAGCCGATGTTCGTCCTTGACGCCGGGGACGAACCACGCGGTTTTTGGTTCGCGCGGATGGACGGCCACGGCGAAGCCGAACGACGTCGGCGACAGGCTTTTCAGGTTCGACACGTCCTGCCACGACTCACACCCGTTGGTCGTGTAGAAGATGCCGTTGTGATGCTGGGCCCACAGGGCGTCAGGATGGCCAGAGCACTGGACGACGCGATGCACGTCCTGATTGGGATTGTCCATCTGATCCGGCGGTGTGTACGCGGACCAGATCCCCTTCGTGTGGACATCCCATGTGGCACCGCCATCGGTGGTGATCCACACGCCACCGCAAGAGACTCCGAGCGTGACATGGCGCGGGTCGCGGGGATCGACGCAAATCGAATGGATGCCGGGCAGGTCCGCGCCGCCTCCCATCCATTCCAGCCGGCGCGGATCGTTCCACAGTGACTCCACGAGATTCCACGAGGCCCCGTGATCATTCGAGCGAAACAGTCCGCCCGGCAGCGTGCCGCACCAGAGCACACCCGGCTCGTCCGCTCCACCCGCCTCCAGAGCCCAGATGCGGTCGAGCTTCCATTCGATCGTGCGGCCCCACATGTCCTTTTGAACCTCGCCTTCCGGTTGCGGCGGGTACGTGGGGACGGCGAGTTCCTGCCAGGTTTGGCCGCCATCGGTCGACCGGTGCAGCTTCGAGCCGAAGTGCCCGTGATACAGCGACGCATACAGCGACCCGTCGCGCCGATCGGCCAGCGTCATGATCACATGTTCGGCCAGAAACGGCGTCTTGGTGATCTCCCACGGGACACCGCTGCGCCCGCTCCGGTCGAAGACAAACAGCCCCTTCCGCGTGGCTGCCAAGATGCGATCGCTCATGAATGTTTCCTTGTGGTTTGTAAGAGTTGTTCGTCGGTTCAGTTCCTGTTCAACCGCCCGACAGCGCCTGCATCACATACACTTCGGCTCCCGGTGACACGGGATCGCCGAGTGACAGTCGGTCACGAATCGTCGCGCCGTCCACGAAGACGATCATGTGCTTGCGGACAGCGCCGTGTTCGTCCAGGACGTAGCCCCGGGCGCGCTCATTCGTGGCGAACACGGCGTCGAGGACTTCCCGCACCGTGCCACCCGCCACCTCGGTCGGCGGACACGAGACGTGTCGCTGAATGTTTTCCGTGAAGACCACGCGGGGCATGAACGTGACTCGTTTGCATCAGCGGGAAGATGGACGCATGCCAACGCGAAAGGACTATCCCGGATTATTCATGGAGAGTCAAACGAAAGAGCCTCGTGGAGCGTTGAAGTTGTTGTTGGAAGTCAACTTTGGCGCTGTCACGGAGGCTCGCGATGAG
>JANMLE010000718.1:0-7811 GCA_031372385.1 Planctomycetota bacterium
GCACCATCTCAATTTGCGCTTTCTTGAGCGACGTCGTGTGGCATGAAAAAGACTCCCGACCCCTTCTCGGATCGCTTCCGAGTCTGCGTTTCTTGCAGGGTGAATTCTCCATCCGGGCGAGGACGCCATCGGCTGCCGCCCGGCTCAATTTGATTTGGGAGGACTCGACGGGAAGCTACAGAATTCGAGGCAGACCGTATACCCGCTGGTCGGGCCGAGGGAAAGTTCGGCGTGCGAAAAGGCGGCACGCGACTTGCCATAGGTCGCTGGCAGGTGGGACATCCGACGCTGGACGTCTATTTGAGGATTTGGAGTCTCCGCGATTCGCATTGATTCTCGGGAGGGCGAGGTTTCCGCTGAGCGGCTTGTATGTGGAACCTCGTTTGATTTTCACGGCTCGGCGGGAGCTTGCCGCGTGCGGTGGCATTCAGCAGAAATGGTGGTGTATCATCGCGTGAAGCAGGCCGGCAGTGTTTGTCGGCAATCGGTTTCCAGCATCTTCTTAGCGCTCAAGGAGATCAGAGTGAAGCTTCGGTATCGGACCGCGCTGACGGTTCTCGGATTGTGGGGGTTGTTATCCAATCAGGCTTGGGCTGAGGAAGCCACATCAGGGGGAGCCGCGCCGCCACCGGCAGTGGTCTTCAACGGGGCGGACATCGCGTGGTCGCTTACGGCTTCAGCACTCGTGCTGATGATGACGGCACCGGGACTGGCGCTGTTCTACGGAGGCTTGGTCCGCAAGAAAAATATTTTGGGCGTGATGATGCAGTGTGTGTTCCTGATGGGCGTCATGTCGCTCGTCTGGGCGATGTGGGGTTACAGTCTGGTTTTCAGTGGAGACTTGGGTGGTGTCGGTCTGATTGGCGACTTCGGATACGCCGGCCTGCAGGGGGTGATGCCAACATGGGAGAATGGTGCCCAAAAGGTTCCTCACTACGGAGCGGACCCCAACGTCATTCCCCGTTCCGTTCACATGATTTTCCAAATGATGTTCTTCATCATCACTCCCGCATTGATTTGTGGAGCGTTTGCGGAGCGGATGAAATTCGGTGCGATGGTGTTGTTCTCCGTCCTTTGGGGAACGTTCATTTACTGTCCCGTCGCCCACTGGGTGTGGGCGGACGCCGGCTGGTGTGCGGAACTGAATACCAAGGCGACGTTCCGGGCGTTTGACTTCGCGGGCGGTACGGTGGTGCATATCACCAGCGGGTTTTCAGCGTTGGTCTGCGCCATCTTGTTGGGCAAGCGGCTGGGCTTCGGACACGAACCGATGCCTCCGCATAATTTGACATACACCTGCATCGGTGCCGCGCTGTTGTGGGTCGGTTGGTTTGGTTTCAACGCGGGCAGCGCGCTGGCCTCCACTTCGCTGACCGCCAACGCCTTCGTTGCCACACACCTGTCGGCGGCGGCGGGGACGGTCAGTTGGGCGGGGATTGAATGGATGATGCGCGGCAAGGCGAGTATTCTGGGGGCCTGCTCGGGAGCGGTGGCTGGCTTGGTTTGCATCACGCCTGCAAGCGGCTCTTGCACGCCGTTGGCGGGGATTGTGCTGGGCTGCCTGGCGGGGTCGGTTTGCTTTTATTTCTGCACCACGATCAAGAACAAGTTCGGATACGATGACTCGCTGGATGCGTTTGGTGTTCACGGAGTCGGGGGATTGCTGGGGGCGTTGTTGACGGGCGTGTTTGCCTCCAAGGCGGTGACGAACGACGCGACCAAGTGCGGCCTGTTGGAAGGAAACGCCCACCAGTTGGTGGCGCAGTTCGTGGGTGCGGCGGCGGCAATCGTGCTGGCGGTGATTGGAACGACGATCCTCCTGAAGATTGTGGATTCCCTTGTGGGATTGCGAGTCAATCAGGCGGGTGAATTGCAGGGGCTGGACATCAACCAGCACGGAGAAGAAGGGTATATCTTTCTGTAGACTGGCAGGGTAATTCCTGTACGCCGGGCATCGGCAGCCGGTCATGAAAGTCGGGCAAACTTCGAGTTGAGTTCCGGGACATCAACAGCCCGGTCAGGATCTGATATCTGCCGCAGTCTGAGTAATGGAACAGACTGCGGCGCGTGACAAGTTGCCAGCGAGGGCTGGCATGGCGTCGGGAAAAACGTGTCCGGCGAACACTGTTCGTCACTCCCACAAGGCAAAAGGTGACTCGTGAAGAAGATCGAAGCCATCGTTCGGCATTTCAAGTTGGAAGAAGTCAAAGAGGCCGTGATTGAGGCCGGTGTCCAGGGGATGACCGTCACCGAAGTTCGCGGTTTCGGGCGTCAGAAGGGGCACAAGGAGCAATACCGGGGTGCCGAATACTCGGTCGACTTTCTCCCCAAGGTAAAACTGGAAGTTATTGTGGCCGACGATCAGGCCAAGCCCGTGATCGAGGCGATCGTGAGGACCGCGCGTACGGGTCAGATCGGCGACGGCAAGATCTTCGTGACCGACTTGGCCGAGACGGTGAGAATCCGCACCGGCGAAAGCGGCGTCGAAGCCATCTGACCGAATTCGAATCTTCGGAACACCCGGATCGCGGGCGACCGACTTTTCTCACCGGGCGGCACACTCCCGCCGGTGACGGTGGCCCCCCGGAATCAATACCTGTCAGGACTTCAAGAACCCGTCAAGACTCCAAGAAAGGGACATCAACGTGAAAAAAGTGGAAGCCGTGATTCGGCACTACAAGCTGGAAGAAGTGAAGAACGCCCTGACCCAGGCCGGCATCCAAGGGATGACCGTCAGTGAAGTCCGTGGATTCGGGCGTCAACGGGGTCACAAGGAAACCTACCGTGGCGCCGAATACACGGTCGATTTCCTGCCCAAGGTGAAGCTGGAGGTCGTGGTCGCCGAGGACGAAGTCGCGAACGCGATCAAGGTGATTTCGGAAGTGGCCCGGACCGGCCAAATCGGCGACGGCAAGATCTTCGTGACCAATCTGGCGGACGTGATCCGCATCCGCACCGGAGAAACGGGACCAGGCGCGATCTGACGCCGATCGGCCTGTTGGAAAATGTGGCTTGGACGCTTCGTCCGAGCGAATCCCAATTGGAAACCACGGACGAGGCGTCCGTGCTACGGCTTTTTCAACAGGCTGTCACGGCTGCCGTCCGCGCTGGACAAATTGCAGTGCCAATGGTTCCAAATCTCGTGGCAAGTGGCGATCGAATTTCGCGGTACAAAGGGATTCTCGACGACATCCGTCGGCAGGTTCGTGAACGGTTCGAGCAGGGTGCCTCGGCCGCCCACACCACGACGCTGCAGTCCGAACTATTCGACCGCTTCATCGTCATGGTCCTGACCGACCATCTGCAGGATCTGGACGCGGCGACCCGCGCGAACGTCGAAGCCCATTCGGCACTGCTGGCGGTGGGCGGCAGCGGCCGGGCCGAGATGTGTCCGTACTCCGACATCGACCTGCTGTTCCTGTTCGCGCCAACCATGGCGGCGGTGTTCGAACCGCTGGCGGCCCAGGTGCAGCGCGACTTCTGGGATTGCGGGTTGAAGCTCGGTGCCAGCGTCCGCACTCCCGCCGACTCCATTTCGTGGGCGAAGCAGGAGCCGCAGTTCGCCACGTCGCTGGTCGACGCCCGCCGGCTGTGGGGCTCGACGGCTCTGGCCGACCAACTGCAGTCTCGTTATCGCCGGCGCGTCGTCCGTGCGCGTCGCCGGCAGTTCATCGCCGATGCCGTGGCATCGCGTGACAAGGAACGGGCCGATTACGGTGCGACGACGCAACAACTGGAACCGGACCTGAAGCGGTCGCTCGGAGGCTTGCGCGATCTGCACCTGATCCGCTGGATCGGCTTCGCCCTGCACGACGCGGCGGACATCGATACATTGCGGTTGCACTCGGCCATCACCATGGAAGAGGCGCGGCGGCTGGTGCATGCCCATGAGTTCCTGACGGGACTCCGCATCGACCTGCATCTGGCGGCCGGCAAAGAGCAGGATCTGCTGACGCGCGAGGACCAGTTGCGGATTGCCAGGCAGCGCGGCATCGAAAAGAACGGAGCCCAATCGCCGGTCGAGCGCTTCATGCAGGAATACTTCCAGCACAGCGGCGCCGTCGCGGACATTGCGCGGCGACTTGTGACCCGCGCGAAAGAGTCGCGCTGGGCCGAACGGTTCGTCCGGTTCGTCATGTCGTACCGTGTCGACGACATCTACTGCGTGGGGCTGGAGTCCATTGACATTTCCCGGCGGCACCGCGTGGCGGCGCTGTCGTCGCTGGAGGGAATTCTAAAATTGTTCATGACGGCCGCGCGGTATCGGGTCCGCGTCGCCCCGCACCTTTTGGAATTGATCAAGTCCCAATCGCTGCACCCACCGGCGCAGTTGTCGGCCGAAGCATCGCACGCCTTCCTGGCGCTGCTCGGAACCGCCGGCACGCTCGGCAGTGCCCTGCGCGGCCTGTATGAAACCGGCGTGCTCGAGGCCGTCCTTCCCTGCTGGCGGCACATTCGCTGCCTGTTGCAGTTCAACCTGTACCATCACTTCACGGTCGACGAACACACGCTGCGTACCATTGAAGCGGCCGAAAGCTTCCTGAATGACACGGGAGCGTTGGGGCAGGCGTACCGCGAGATTCACCACAAGGAACTGCTGCACCTGGCGCTGTTGCTGCACGACACCGGCAAGGGGTTTGAAGAGGACCACAGCGAAGTCGGCCGGCGGCTGGCGGAAGAAACCGCGATCCGGCTGGGGCTGCCCGACCACCAGCGCGATCTCGTGATGCTCCTGGTTCACCGGCATTTGAAAATGGCGGATCTGGCCCTGCGGCGCGACATCGGCGACCGTGCTGTGCTGCTGCAATTCAGCCACGAGGTCGGCAGTCCCGATGCATTGCGGATGCTGTTCGTGTTGACCGCGGCCGACATCACGGCGGTCGGCCCCAACGCGTGGAACGAGTGGAAGGCGGAACTGCTGTCAACTCTTTACGATCGCACGATGCTCTGGCTGAGCGGCAAGAGCCATCTGTTCGACGAATCGATCCGCCTGCATCAGATCGAGCATCAGGTGGTGCAGTTGTGCTGTGTTCCCAACGACCCGGCCACCAAGCTGGTCCCCGCGCAGTCCGCCGCCGATGCCCAGACCTGGCACCAGCGCGTTCAGTTGAGTCCCGCCCATTACCTGTTGGAAACACCGCCCGCGCGGATCGCCGCGGACATGCGCGTGATCCGCGCCCGACAGCCGGACGAGATTCACGTGGAAGCCCAGTACGACGCGGAAACGGGGACCGTCGAATACCGCGTGATCACGGCCGAAGCGATTGCGGCGGGCTGCTTCCACAAGCTCGCGGGAGTCCTGTCGGCGAAGCGGATGCAGATCCTCAACGCCACCATCTGCACAACGCAGGACGGCATGATCATCGACGCCCTGCGGGTGCGCGACACGGACCATGCCGGCGAGATCCCCGAGTTTCGCACCGAAGATGTGGCGACTGCGATCCGCCGGGTGCTGCGCGGTGAAACCGACGTGGAAACACTGATGAAGTCCCGCGGGCGGTTCGCGGTCAAGGCGATCCAGGGCCCGGTCTCGGACCTGCCGTTGCGGGTCGTTGTCGACAACGAATCGTCCGACCGGTACACCGTGATCGATGTCTTCGCCCACGACCGTCCGGGGCTGCTGTACCAAATCACGCGCGCGCTGTACGAGCTGCAACTGAGCGTTGTCCTGGCCAAGATCGCCACGCACTTCGATCAGGTGCTGGACGTGTTCTTCGTGACCGACTCCGCCGGCAAAAAGATTCATGACGGCGAGCGGCTGAAGACCATCCGACAACACCTGATGACCGAATTGACCGCGTTCGAAAAGTCGGCCGCGAACGATCAACTCGCATAGCAGCCTGTCGATCAGGCCCGATCGGGTGAGTTGATCCCAGCCACACCTCCCGAACTTTCACGAGCCGGCCAAACACGGGCGAAGTCCGGAAAAGCGACCTGCTTTACTCACGATTCACCGGGTTTTAGGATGCCCGCCAACCTGCTGGTGACTCAGCGAAGAACGATTCCCGAACCCTTGTTGGAAGGAACAATTCCATGCGGCGATTTTCTCCGGTGTGGGGCCTGATGCTCGTGGTTGGAACGATGGTCGGTGCCAGCGGCAAGTCGGCCTTGGCGGCGGACGAATACGCCTACGATCTGGTCCATTCGTCGGTCAGCTTCAAGGCCCGGCATCTCGACATCAGTTGGATTCACGGCCGGTTCAACGAGGTCGAGGGAAAGTTTTCGCTCGACCGGGAAAACCCCTCCAAGTCGACGTTCGCGCTGACGATCAAGACCGACAGCATCGACACCGCCAACAAGGCCCGCGACGAGCACCTGCGGCAGCCCGACTACTTCGACACGAAGCAGTTCCCGACGATCGAATTCAAGAGCACGAGCGTCAAGGTGATCGACGGGGGATACGAAGTGACCGGCGACTTCACGATGCACGGCAAGACCAAGAAAGTCACGTTTGTCATGAAGGGTGGCAAGGAGCACACGTTCAAAGACGTCAAGCGCGTCGCGTTCTCGACCGAACTGTCGCTCAAGCGGAGCGACTTCGGTTTCGACAAGAACGCGATCGGCCCGATCGGGGACGAGGCGTTGATCATCATCGACTGTGAAGGCATGCGAAAATAGCCGATGCCCGAGCCGCTGTTGTTCCTGAAAGCGATGGGGGCTGCCGCCATCGTCAGCGCGGTCTTCGTGCTGACGATGGGTCGACTGCGACGGCGCGTCAGCATGACGCGGCTGAACTCGTCGTGGCTGAATTCGGCGTGCGTGCTGGGGACCGGACTCGGCCTCGCGGTCGGCTGCTTCGTGTTGTCGCTGCGATGGACTTGGCCCCCCGTACACGGGCTCGACCGGTTCCTGACGATCGTCGTTACGGCGGTTCTGGGCATCGAACTGATCGCGGGATTCCAGTCGGTGCCGCGCCGGGTCGCGTGGTTCCTGCGAATGAGTCTGGCCGCGGCGGTCCCGAGAATCCTGTTGCACGGTTCCGTCTATCTGAATCATCGGAACGGTTCCGACAACGGCTGGCCCCCGTGGCAGGCGGGCCTCGCACTGGTGATTAGCGCCGCGCTGTTGGCGGGCTTGTGGGCGCTGCTGTCGTCGTTGTCCCATCATTCACCGGGAATTTCGATTCCACTGGCTCTCGGCCTGACAACCCAGTGCGCCGGCCTGACCGTGATGACAGCGGGATATATCAAAGGGGGAGCCGTGGCGTTCCCCTTGGCGGCGACACACGTGGCCACGACCAACGCCGCCGGGATGCTCACGAGACGCACCGGCACGTCGGCGCACTTCGGCGTACCGACGAACTGCGGCGCGCCGTCGTTGCTTGGAATCGGAGTGGTGGGCTTGTTCGGCGTGTTGTTCATCGGCCGGTTCTTCGGCCGGCTCTCGACCGGCAGTGCGCTGGCGATGCTGCTCGCTCCCCTCTTGTGCTGGGCGACCGAGATACCGCTGTTGCGGCACCGGAAACCGTGGCTCGTCGGATCACTTCGCTTGGTGCTGGTCGCGATTCCGCTGGCGGTGGTGCTGGCCTTGGCAAAGCGCGATTTTGACCGTCACATGGCCCCGTTGCTGGGAGATGTTCCAACATCGGGTGTGCATCTCAATTCTGGGTGGAAGTGAACGAACGTGTTGTTGTCGACTCTGACGGATTGAGGCGAGCGGCAGATGTAAGGGGCTGTGCATTTTCTACTTCCGAGAGTTACTCGGTGTGTCGCGACACGAGCGGTGTCTCCCTGCCACGGTCTGGTATCACCGCTTCGCCTTCTCCTTCGCGATCCTTTTGATTCGCGCGCACCAAAACGATTTGGGTGTAA
>JANMLE010000775.1:0-8008 GCA_031372385.1 Planctomycetota bacterium
GTGGCGATCTTCTCGGCCGATGGAAACGGTGGTGGCTCGGGCGTCCTGATCAGTGCCGACGGATACGCGCTGTCGAACTTTCACGTCACCAGTGCCTGCGGCGATTTCATGAAGTGCGGACTGAACGATGGCCGGCTGTACGACGCCGTGATCGTCGGCATCGACCCCACCGGTGACGTCGCGCTCGTCAAGCTGCTGGGCCGCGATGACTTCCCGCACGCAATCTTGGGCGACAGCGACAAGCTGGCCGTCGGTGACTGGACGTACGCGATGGGGAACCCCTTTCTGCTGGCCACCGACTTTCAACCCACCGTCACGGCGGGGATTGTCAGCGGGCTGCACCGCTATCAGTATCCGGCCGGCACGCTGCTGGAGTACACCGACTGCATCCAGGTCGACACGTCGATCAACCCCGGCAACTCGGGCGGACCGCTGTTCAACGCCGCGGGGGAACTGGTCGGGATCAACGGCCGCATCAGTGTGGAAAAACGGGGCCGCGTGAATGTGGGCGCGGGGTATTCGATCTCGATCAACCAGATCAAACACTTCATGGATCACCTGCGCGGGGGGCACGTCGTCGACCACGCGACACTCGGGGCGACCGTGCGGACCGGATCGGACCGCGAAGTCGTGGTCGACACCATCCTCGACCAGTCCGCCGCCTGGCGGCGCGGGGTGCGCGAGGACGACGAAATCGTCTCATTCGCCGGCCGGCCGATCGGCAGCGTCAATCAGTTCAAGAACATTCTGGGGATCTATCCGAAGGGCTGGTCGCTGCCGCTGGTCTACCGCCGTGACGGCAGGAAGCAGGAAGTCGTCGTCGAACTGCGCGCCCTGCATCGCGAATCGGAATTGAAGCCGAAGCAGCCGCAGGCACCTCGAGGCAAACCCAAGCCGAACCCCGATGATCTGAATCCCTTCAAGGCACCGGGGGCGAAGCTCCCCAAGGAGGAACTCCCCGCCGAATACAAGAAGCTGTTCGTCAAGAAGCCCGGCTATGCCAACTACTACTTCAACCAGCAGGAACAACAGCGCGTCCTGCGAGGGCTGGACCTGCTGCAAAGCTGGCGCTCCGTGTCGGGCCGCTGGAAGCTGACCGGCAAGACCACGATGGGTGAAGACTTTGTGCTGACGATGGCCGACAAGGGGCTGGGGCTGCAACTCCCCAACCGTCCCGGCCTGCAGCCATTGGAGGGGGCCGCGGACTTCCTTGATGAACCACCCGGTTCCGGGGGACTGTTGGCGGCGCTGCATCAGTTCAAACTGCTGCTGACGAAGGGGGCCGAATCGTTCACCGAATTCGCGTACGTCGGCAGCCAGCCGTTGGACGGACGCGGCGGGCCGGTGGATGTGCTGTTGACGAAGAAGGGGGGCGTGGAAAGCCACTGGTATTTCCGCAAGACCGACGGCGTGTTTGTCGGATTTGATTCCCTGCTGGGGGCCGACGTCGATCCGTGTGAAATCCGCTTCGCGGACTTTGGCGACTTCGGCGGCAGGCGTTTTCCGAGCCGGTTTGTCGTCCGCCACGGCGACGCCGACTTTGCGACCTTCGAAGTCCTGACCCTGGACGTCTTGGCGGAATCGGAAAAGAAACCCGACAACGGTAACGGAAACTGAGCCCCCATTATGCAGCGTCCCCTTCGAGCCTGTTTTTTTGCCATCGCCGTTGCCGTCGGAGCAGCCGCCCAGGCGCAGTCGTCAGTCGAATCGATCGCGGCGGTGTCGCCGAAGGTGGTCAAGATCTTCGGCGCGGGGGGCGGCCAAAAGCTGCATGCGTACGGATCGGGGTTTCTCGTGTCGCCCAACGGCCACATCGTGACTGTCTGGAGCCACATTCTCGACGGCGACACGGTGAACGTGGTCCTGCACGACGGTCGCCGCTATCAGGGAAAAGTCCTGGGCGCCGAACCGCCGCTCGACATGGCCGTGCTGAAGATCGAAGCGGAGGGGCTGCCGCACTTTGATCTGGCCGAAGCCGTCTCGGCCGGACCGGGAACCCGCGTCCTCGCCTTCAGCAATGCCTTCAAGGTCGCGACGGGTGATGAACCGGTCACGGTGATGCACGGCGTCATCTCGGCCAAAACCTCGCTGGCCGCGCGGCGGGGGGCGTTTGAGTCGCCCTACACCGGTCCGGTCTACGTGGTCGATGCCGTCACGAACAACTCGGGCGCGGCGGGCGGAGTCCTCACCACCTGGGACGGCCGGTTGCTGGGCATGATCGGCAAGGAGTTGCGGAACACGCAGACGAACACCTGGCTGAACTACGTGATGCCGGTCAGTGAATTGAAGGAGACGATCCAACAGATCATCTCGGGCGACTTCACCAAGAAGCGTCCGAACGACGACGAAGACAGCCCCGGCAAACCGCGCCCGCGCCGCTACGAGCCGCTCGACTTCGGCATCATCACGATCCCGGACGTGATCAACCGCACACCGGCCTACATCGACCGAGTCCTGCCGGGTTCGCTCGCCGAAAAGGCGGGCCTGTTGCCCAACGACCTGATCCTGTTCGCCGGCGATACTCTCGTCCAGTCGTGCAAGCTGCTCAGGTACGATCTCGGCCGCCTGGAAGCCAACGATGTGCTCAAGCTCGTCGTCCGTCGCGGCGACCAACTTGTGAGCGTCGAGATGGTGACGCCGCGCAAGGCCGAAGAATAACAGCCTGTTGAAAAAAAGCCGTAGCACGGACGCCTCGTCCGTGGTTTCCCGTTGGAATTCGGACGGACGAGGCGTCCATCCTACGTTTTTCAACAGGCAGCATCACTGACACGGTTCGGCAGGAGCCGCGCCCTCCCATTTCGGACGGACTCTCAGTCCTTCGTCCTGCTCGCAGAACGAGGGAACTTCACTGCGGAACAGCCGCAGTGTCGCGTTCCCGTCTTCACAAGTCAGCAGAGATGTCTTGGAGAACTCGCGCCGGCTCATGCGCGTGGATCTCCGCGGCCGGTCGAGCGCCGACGAAATCGCAGACGCTGAGAAAGAGCCCGGCGGATGCCGACGGAGTTCGCCTGGCCGACATGCGCGTTCCAGGCGCGGAGTGATTCGCGGATCTGGCGGAGTCCGATCCGTCCCTGTTGGAAGAGCCACTGCTGCCGCTTCCGCCGCCGGTTGAACCGCTGGATGACCCGTTGTTGCAGGCGGACTTCGTCCGGGCGGATCACGAAGCCGAGGAACTTCAGTCCATCGTGCGTCCGCAGCAGGGCGGTCTTGTCGGGATGCAGCTTCAGTCGCAGCGAATTCAACCGGTCCTGGAGTCGCTGGCGGCAATCCCACAGCAATTTGTTGTCATCGGCAAACAGGACCAGGTCGTCGGCATACCGGACGTAGCCCGGCACGGCCCATTCGTCCTTCACCGCATGGTCGATCTGGTCGAGCAGGACGTTCGCGAAGAACTGGCTGGTGAGGTTTCCGATCGACAGGCCTTTGGGGCGGAGCACCGCGAACAGATCGTCACCGGGGAAGTGGTCCGGCGTCGCCTCTTCCGTCAGGACTCCCTCCCCCGAGGGAGTACACGGGGGGCAAGTTTCATTGATTCAAAAAGTCCCGCCCCCCTGCGGCCCTCATCCTCGTGTATAATCGCCCCCGCGATGGCACCAACACGACAAGTTCCGGTGATGGAGATTCGACAATCAAATTCGCGACCCTCGAAGCCGATCACAAGATTCAGCTCCCGGCGGAGTGGGTTGCTGAGCTTGGTTTGCACGGCCTTACCGAATTGGAAAAGGGGCTGGAAGGAATCGTCGTACGGCGCTGCTCCCATGTGACCTGGGACACCGTGTTCGCCGACAAATTGACGATCGGATCACACACCACGACACCAGATTTGTGCGAGGTCAACGGTGACGACTACCTCTTTTAGCCCTAGCCTGCGGGGGCTGGACGCCGCGCCGATCATCTACAGCCTGCTCAATGGACATCCCGCTTCGCGGGTGTGTGAGAGCTACATCCGCAGCCATTCGGGATGGCTCACAACGACCGTGACGTTGCTGGAAGCCGATGCCGTCCTGCGAAAAGTGTATGGCGTGGACCCGGTGATGGTCGCTCACAAGATCGCACAATTCGCCGCCGGCCCCATCACGGTCGTGGCGGTGGATGTCGCCTTGGCCGTCCCTGCCATGACAACCGCCAATTCGCTTGGAATCGATCTGGCCGACGCCGTACTTTTGGAATGTTGCCGGGCGCAGCGGCTGTCGATCATCGCCACGGATGATGAGAAATTCGGCCGGGCCTGCGTGCAGTTGGGACTGACTGCGGAGCGCCGCTCGATTCCGCGACGCGAAAACAAGTCGCCGCCTGGGAATCGACGAATCTGCCCGCGAAGGGCCTCGCGCGGGTGCTGTTCCACATTCGACACTGGCTGGACCAGCAAGACCCGCAGGTGGCCCAAGCCTTTTGGAATCAGACCGGTGCGGGAAGTCATTTGCCGTGACCGGCCCGGTTCCCCCAACAGTTCAAGTCGCCAGCCAGCGTGAGCAGCACCCGCAGACAGACCAGCAGCCCGTCCGCCTGATTCAGAAACCGCAACCGCTCGGCCCCGCGCACGCTGTTGGCCATGATCAGCGATTGCTGAAACTCGATCGCCGTCCATTCCAGCTTCTGGGACAGGGTGTGCCGCAGGTTTTTCGGGAAGCGCTGGGTGTGACGGATCAGCCACAGCACGAAGTCGTGTGTCTTGACAAACAGGGGTGTGTTGGGGAGCGGCATGGATCGGGCCAATCCGCCGGAACGCGCTAGCGTCCGGTTCAAACACGTAGCACGGACGCCTCGTCCGTGCGGCAAATCGTGACCATTCGTCGAATGGGGACGCACGGACGAGGCGTCCGTGCTGCGGCAGACGTGTACTCCCAAAAATCAACGCGCGCGCGGGGCGAAGCCCCGCGATCAGAGAAAACCAAAACGAAGAGAGAGAAGACCAGAGAGCAGAGAAATCAGAGATCAGAGGACAGAGAAGACAGAGCAGAAGGACGACTGGGAAAAACACTCACAACGACACAATCACCCGAAAACCAATGCTGTGGTTACGGACCGCGGGATCGAGGTTGTTGCGGAGGGAACATCGCGCGTAGACGGCGTCGACGAGCCACGAGCCGCCCCGCAACACACGAGACGACCCGGAGGAGGGACCGGTCGGATTCTCGGCAGGACTTGAGGCATAATAGTCCGCCGCGAACCAGTCGCCGCACCATTCCCAACAGTTGCCCAGGACATCGCGCAGACCGAACGGATTCGGCGCAAAGGAACCGACCGGTGAGGTGAACGGATGACCGTCGTTGCCTCGCAATATCACCCACGGCCAATCGGGAATCTGCTTCTTCAACGAGGCGTCCGCCGTGTTGGCGTACTTGATCAGCCCCTCCGGATCGTCCCCGTGAAAGAAGAAGCCCGTCGTCCCCGCGCGCGCCGCGAATTCCCATTCCGCCTCCGACGGCAGGCGGCACTCGCGACCAAGCTGCCGGGACAGCCACTGGCAATACGCCACGGCGTCGTTGTGGCTGACCACCACCACCGGATGACGTTCCGTCTGGGGAAAGCCCGGACTCCACCACAGGCAGTCGGCCTGCTGCACCCATTCCTTTTTGGGGACACTGTAGGCCCAGCCTCCACCACCCCGCTCGGCATCGGTGCGATGTCCCGTGTCCGTCACGAACGCCTGGAACTCGCCCACCGTCACCGGATGCTCGGCCATCCAGAACGGTCGCGTCAGCTTCACGCGATGGCTCGGCAACTCGTCATTGAAGAACTTGGCATCGGCCTTGCCGTAGCCCAGGGACTCGAAGTGCTGGACCAGTGCCTCCGGTGACATGTTCCCGCCCATCGTGAACTCGCCGGGCGGAATCAACAACAGCTTGGAACCGCCGGGGAGGGGGTGGGTCTCGGGCTGATCCAAATACTCGGACCACTGCCGCCGCGCGGCCGTGATGTGGACGGCGGAAAACGGGGCCGACAGCAACGCGGGCGCGGGCTTCGACACGCGCTGCGCCGTCACCGGGGAAACGCGGGTCGCCTGATCCAGCGCCGCCACAAAGGCGGTGCAGGATTCAAACCGCTCGTCACGGACCTTGGCCAGCCCGCGCCACAACACGGCATTAACGGCATCGGGTTGGTTGGCCAGCGGTTCGGCCGGTTCATCGAGGATCGCGTGCCTCAACATGAAGTCGTCTCCTTCGAACGGCGGGTGCCCCGACAGCAGTTCGTACACCACCACCGCCAGCGCGTACTGGTCGGTCCGGCCGTCCCACTGCGTCCGCTTGCCCCGCAGTTGTTCGGGCGACATGTATGGTAGTGTGCCCTGATTATCGACCGACTTGTTCGTGTGCTTGGTCTTCGAGTGCTTGGTCATCGTGCTGCGGATCTCGGCCGCCAGACCGAAGTCGATCAGCCGGACTTCCAGAATCTGCAAGTCATCAGCCGCCTGCACCAGAATGTTCTGCGGCTTGATGTCGCGGTGCAGGACACCCTTGCGGTGCGCGTAGTCCAGCGCCGCGGCCACCGGCGACAGCAACTCGATCACCCGCGCCACGGGCAGCGGGCCGTGCCGGTCCCGATGGTCCCGGACATACCGCGACAGCGTCACCCCCGGCGCGTAGTCCATCACGAAATACGGCTCCGACAGCGGATCGTCGATCAGTCCGATCGTCTTCACGATGTGCTGATGTGTCAGCGCATGAATCGTCTGAAACGCCGCCCGCACCTGCGCGATCGCGTCATCGTTCCCCCGGATGTCGTCCAGCAACAGCTTGATTGCCACCGTCCGTTGACCGTGCGTATCGAACGCCTTCCAGACCTGCCCCATGCCGCCCCGGCCCAATGGCTCGTCCAAGACGTAGATGCCCAGCCGCGATCCCGAATCCAACTCTTGTGCGCCGCCTGTCGGCAGTCCCGAAAATGTGATGTCCGTCATTGGACTTTCCTTCCGTCCGAGAGCAAGGTTGGTAGAGCTGTCGGCCAAGTGAATGTCGATTCGGTCGTTGCGTCGATTCCGTCGTAGCACGGACGCCTCGTCCGTGCGCGTCGCGTTCGATGATGTGTGGGAGAAATTGGGCGCACGGACGAGGCGTCCGTGCTACGGGGCGTTTACTTCATTCCCCCGGATTGTTTTCAACCTGACCAAGCCACACACACTCGCATCCCCTCACAGAAAGGCGGCTGACTCATGACCGAACTGCACAACAACCTTTGGATGGCCCGCGACCACGAATTCGCGACCCGTGTCGAGATCACGGATGTCTCCGGCTTCTTCTCCAAGACGCTGACGATCGAACCCGGCGTGCGCGCCATGATCCTGGAGCGGGGGCAGTCGGTGGGGGAAGTCCCGCCGGGGCAGTACACGTTGCAGGGGCTGACCGACAGGCTGAAGTTCTGGACCAAAAAGTCGATCACCGCGATTCTGACCCGGCAGGGCGAAGTCCCGCTGGAACTGGAGTGCAGTGGGCTGGCGACCAGCGAGTTGCTGGAAGTCGAAGTCGCGGTGCGTCTGGGTTTGCAGATCGATGACGTGGCGCTCTTTCAGAAGAATCTGCTGGCCTCGCGCCCGACACTGACGCTCGACGACCTCAAGGACATCGTGCAGCCGATCGTGCGGCAGGCGTTGTGGGAAACCGTCGGCCGCATGTCGATCAGGGACTTGACGGGCGAGCAGGCCCGCGGCGATCTGGAACTGTGCATCAGTCAGTCGCTCGGCACGGCCCTCGTCCGCAACGGACTGAAGTTCACGCAGGTGCAGACGCTGTTGGTGTCGCATCCCGAGTACGACGCGCACCGTCGCCGCACCGGGCAACTCTGGTTGCAGCGTCTGGACCTGGACCACGATCGCGCCGCCGCGGAAGTGGCTGCCGATCAGTTGTTGGCCGCGATTCAACAGCAGGAGAAGACCGACGAACTGGAGGTTCTCGCCCAGCAGGTCGGGGCAGATCGAATGGAGGGCGACTTGGCCGCCCGCATCCGGCGGATCGGCATCCGCAAGCAAGTGCGAGCGGCGGCATTGGCCGGTCAGTTCGACCGCCTGCAC
>JANMLE010000858.1:0-3588 GCA_031372385.1 Planctomycetota bacterium
TGCCAACCGCATGATCAAAGTCCCCGGAACTCCCGCCGGACTGGCGGCACTCGAAGAGCTGGCTGCGGCCGGAGTGACCCTCAACGTCACTCTGCTCTTCACCCGCCGACAATACGAGGCGGCTCGCGATGCCGTCTGGCGCGGAGCCCAACGGCGGAAGACACTGGAGGACTTCAAGTCGGTCTACAGCATTTTCGTCAGTCGCATCGACGTCTACACCAAGAAGCACGTTCCAGACTTGTCGCCCGCCGCACAGGGACTGGTGGGGATCGTCAACGCCCAACGACTGTGGAAGGAAAACCAGCAGTTCTGGTCCGACAAATGCCTTGCCCTGAAACAGGAATTCATCTTCGCCAGCACGGGAACCAAGGATCCCGCCGATGCGCCGGACAAGTACGTCGACGCACTGGCCGGCTCGGACATTCAGACGAATCCCCCCGCGACGAACGCCGCCGTGCAGCAACTGGTCGGCAAGGTCTTCACTCGCAAAGTCGATCGACTCCCCCCCGCCGAGATCCTGTCGGAGATCGATCAAAAGGTGGACTTTGCCAAGCTGGAAACCGTTCTGATGGAGGAGGGGCTGGCCAAGTTTGCGGACCCCTTCAAAGCCTTGCTGGCATTGATCGCCACCAAACGGGCCAAGTGATGAGATCCTGATTCGCGTCCCTGCGCGGACAGCGCCGCAACGCTCCAAGTGTTGATCGCGGAAGCAATGCTCGGTGCCTCCGGAACGTGGTGTGATGCCCGCGCGGCGAAGCGCAGAACTGCGACCGACTTCTCCGTACATCGATTCGAGTCACCGTGTCCGACACCCGTCAACCGAGTCTGTTCACCGAAGAAGAGCTGCCCCCCAATCTGCAGGCGTGGGAGGTGGCGG
This sequence comes from Planctomycetota bacterium, assembly GCA_031372385.1. Classification (GTDB taxonomy): domain Bacteria; phylum Planctomycetota; class Planctomycetia; order Planctomycetales; family Planctomycetaceae; genus Schlesneria. The sequence goes on from JANMLE010000858.1 coordinate 878, forward strand.
CGGCGGCGGATCGGCTGATTGCGGACGTCGTCTTCAACCGACCGCTGACCACCGTCTTTCAGTATCTGGTGCCCAACGAATTGCGGGAGATGATCGGCCCCGGTCAGCGGATCGATGCGCCGTTTGGTCGCGGAAACAAACCGACCACCGGGTTCTGCATCGGATTGACCACGGAACTTCCGGTCGGCAGGTCGTTGAAGTCTTTGTCGAGCGTTCTCGACCGCGAGCCGCTGGTCGATGCACGGATGCTCGAACTGACGCACTGGATCGCAGACCGCTATTTGTGCGGCTGGGGCCAGGTCTTGGAGAGCATTGTTCCAGCCGGCGTGAAGTCCAAGGCGGGAACGCGCGAAGTGACGTTCTTCGCGCTGAGTCCCTCACTGATACCGCGATTGGTCGATCGCGACGCGATGTTCAACGAGTTGAAGTTGCCGGCCAAACAGCGCGCCGTACTGGAGGTGCTGGCCGCGGCTTCGGCACCGATGCGTGTCGATGAATTGTCCGAGGCGGCCAACTGCGGCGTGGTGCCGATCCACGGACTGCGGGACAAGGGACTGATCGTCGCGATTCGAGAACGGCAGTTGACCGCACCGACGATGGCGGTCCCCGAGGTTCACCGTGAAATTGTGATGAACCCGGACCAGCGCCGCGCGGTCGATGCGATCCTCGACGTCGTGCGGTCGAGTCAGCATCGCACGTTGTTGCTGCATGGTGTCACCGGCAGCGGCAAGACCGAAGTCTACATCAAGGCGATCGAAGAGATCGTCAGTTACGGTCGGCAGGCGATCGTCCTCGTCCCCGAAATCAGCCTCACTCCGCAAACGATCCGGCGATTCCACAGCCGGTTTCCGGCCGTCGCCGTGCTTCACAGCCATCTGACGGACGCCGAACGCCACGGGCATTGGCAGCAGATCGCGTCGGGTGCGGTCCAGGTCGTCGTCGGGGCGCGTAGTGCTGTGTTTGCTCCGACACCGCAACTGGGGCTGATCGTCATTGATGAGGAACATGAAACCAGCTTCAAGCAGGACAGCACGCCGCGCTATCACGCGGTGGAAGTGGCGCGGCGTCGTGCGGAACTCGAAAAGATCCCGCTGATTCTCGGCTCGGCCACGCCGACTCTCGAATCGTTCCTGCGGGTGCTGCGCAAGCAGGACGTGCTGATCTCGATGCCGAAGCGGGTCGCGCAACTGCCGCTGCCTCCGGTGGTGATTGTGGACACCCGCAACGATCCCGCCATCGCCAAGGGGGCGGCAATCGGACGGGCGATGTTCACCTCGATGCAGGCCGCACTCAAGGCGGGCGGGCAGGTGATTCTGTTTCTGAATGTGCGCGGGTTCTCACCGGTCTTCTGGTGCCGCAGTTGTGGTGAGGGGGTGAAGTGCCCGCATTGCGATGTCACGCTGACATGGCACAAGGCCCGCGCCGTGGCACTCTGTCACAGTTGCGACTACAGCACCCAGCCGCCGTCCGCCTGTCCGAAGTGCGGCAAGCCGGGATTGCTGTCGCTGGGGATGGGGACCGAGCGGTTGGAAGGCGAGGTTCGCACTCGGTTCCCCGAATACAAGTGCCTGCGCATGGACAGCGACACCATGAAGCAGCGCGGCAGTCACGACACGGCGCTGGAATCGTTCCGCCACGGTGAAGTGCAAATCCTGCTGGGGACGCAGATGATCGCCAAGGGACTCGACTTCCCCAACGTGACCCTGGTGGGCGTGATCGATGCCGACACTCTGCTGCATCAGCCGGACCTGCGATCGGCCGAGCGGACGTTTCAACTGATTGCCCAAGTTGCGGGTCGGACCGGCCGCAGTGCCAAGGGAGGCCGCGTGCTCGTGCAGACCGCGTCACCCGATCAGCCTGCGATTCAGAAGGCGGCCGCCCACGACTTTCTCGGTTTCGCCACCGACGAGTTGCAGCATCGCCGAACATTGAAAGTCCCGCCGTTCACGCATCTGGCGCGAGTCATCCTGCGCGGCCCACACGAGGCCGAATTGAAAGACTACGCCGTCAAAACCGGCGAATTGCTGCGCGCCTCTGCGAAAGATCTGAAACTGGAAGTGAGAATCCTCGGTCCGGCCCCCTGCCTGGTGACCCGGCTGAAGGCCAACTTCCGGTATCACCTGCAACTGACGTCGGCCGACTTGTCCTCGCTGCAGCGCCTGTGGGTGCAGACGGTTCCGAGTCTTCCCAGCCACCCCGAAATCGAATTCGTCGTGGACGTCGACCCGCTCAACCTCCGCTGAAGACATATCTCTCGCGGTGGGAAGTGACACAATCAGGTCGCTTAACCCTGAGCCAACGGCAAAGGGGGAGCGGGCAGGCGTGTCCGTCTCCGCTGGCACTTTCGTCACATGCTTCGGGGCGCTGGCACCCGACACCTTCGCCGTTGGCTCAGGGTTAAACGATTCAGTCTGGGCCGCGAGCGGCATGTGTTGCGTCACCCATGTCGATTCAGTGCGCTGGCGATTCGCTGTTGGAGTTCATCGCGCGTGATGCCGCTGATGAGAAACTTCTTCAGTGACGACGTCGGGCCGGACACCAGTTCGATCTGGCTCCGTTTCAGGTGCAGCAGATCTGCCAGGACGGCGATGATCGCGTCGTTCGCCTTCCCCTTCTCGGGGGCCTGGGTGACGGCCACCTTCAGCGCGCCGGCGTGCTCACCCGTGATTCCGTTCCGCCTGGCACCCGGTTGCGCTCTGACGGGAAGCAGA
>JANMLE010000901.1:0-1986 GCA_031372385.1 Planctomycetota bacterium
GTCAACGTGTTGTCTCGGAGTCGACCCGTGGTGGCACCGTTCGCACGCGGTGACCGTGTCACAGCGGGAAGTCGGGGAGAACTGTAAGGCCGAAAAGAGTGGCTGAAAATCTTATGCAGACTCCGCATGACACCCGACCGACGCAATGGACGCGATTCTGAGCGACTTCAAGGCTTCCCGCGAAAATCATTGAAGTCGACGCTCGCTCGGGCAAGCGGCACGAACAGGAATACAAGCACGCAGCGCAAGCAAGTGTGTGAGTGCGCCCGAGAACTCACTCGCTTGCGCTGCGTGCTTGTAAGTGGAAAACTTTTCGTCTGCCGCGCGATCAGAGGATTTCGAGCGTCGGCATCTTGGGCGTTTCCAACAACTGCCGGGCGATCTGGATCGCGGTTCGTTCGCAGATGCTGATCAAGGGGCCACGTGACGGGTTGTCTTCCGAGAACAGGCTGGCGATCCGTCCGTCATCGCCACGAATGCGAATCCCCGCATCAATGGGAAGTTCACCGAGGAACGGAATCCCCATCTCTTCCGCCTTCTTTCGGGCTCCGCCCCGTCCGAAGATTTCGCCACTCATGTTTTCGACAAGCCCCAAGATCGGGATCTTCACCTGGCGGAACATGCTGATCGCCTTGACGGCATCCAGCAGTGCGACCTGCTGCGGGGTGCAGACGACGACCGCCCCCGCCAATCCCATCAATTGCGACAGCGTGAGCGACACGTCGCCCGTTCCCGGCGGGAGATCGATGATGAGATAGTCCAGTTCGCCCCAGTCCGTGTCCTTGAGGAACTGGGTGATGGCCTTGTGCAGCATCGGTCCGCGCCAGATGACGGCCTGATCGGGTTGCACGAAGTACCCCATCGACATGACCTTCAACCCGTCGGCCACGACAGGTTCGATCCGTTCGAATTCCTCACCCGTCGATGTGGTGTGCTTCACCGCCGACGGGCGGCCGTGGGCGCCGACCATGTGCGGGATGCTGGGCCCATAGACGTCGGCATCCATCAGCCCCACGCGGCAGCCGAGCATCTTCAATCCATATGCCAACGAGGCGGCCACCGTGCTCTTGCCGACGCCTCCCTTGCCGCTCCCGACGGCGACGACGTTCTTGATTTTCAGGCCCATCGTGCCGCCCGAATTCAGGCCGCGCACATTCGAGACGAACGCGACATTGACCGCACCCGCTTCCGGCAGCGATTGGGCGATCGTCGAGCGAACGGCGTCGACAATCCGCTCGCGCCCCGGATACGCGGGGGTCGGCAGATCGATCGTGACGGTGATCGCGTTGTTCGGTCCGACCGCCGCGCTGCGGAGCATTTCCAGCTCACCCAACGGCCGGCCGATTTCCGGGTCACGCAGTCCGCGCAGTCGATCCAGAACCTGGGCTTCAGTCAACATGGTCGTTCTCATCCTCGTCACAAGTTGCGGTCGTTCGTGGTGGCGTGGAGTTGTATCAGTGTCCGCGCGGAGCGGCAACGCGCGGCGTGGAAGCGGCGGCCGTTCGCAGCAGATGACGGCAGAGCCGCGCGAGACGGTCTCCCGCGATTTCGTCATGAACGAACCCGACAGCCCCGGCCTCGCGAATCGGCCATTCCAAATCGGCCAGTTCGGATGACGCAACCACCACGATGCGGCAACGTGACTCGCTCTGAAACTGCCGACCCAGCCAGGCCAGGCAATCGGTCGGCGCGGCGTCCAAACAAACCACCGCCACGGATTCAGCAAACTCGGCGGCGGCCGGCAGCAAGTCATGCACAGACCGGCACTCACGCACCGGCACCTGCTGTTTGGTGAATTGCCGTTTCAACTCCGGCCCCCAGAATGGAAGCCTTTCAAAGACGAGCACGCCGATGGTTGGAGTCGGGGTCATTGGATCTCAGAGAGATTGCACGCCGGGGATTTGAAAGGCTGTCTGAAAAGCTCCGTGGCCAGGGGGTCGGGGGGGGGGTTTTTTGAGGCAAAAAGGAGGGGTTGGGGGTGTTGTT
>JANMLE010000916.1:0-4847 GCA_031372385.1 Planctomycetota bacterium
TGGTGCGGCACAGTTTGACGAACCAAGTGCTGCCCAAGCATCTGGGCTCGCAACTGGTGCTGTTGCGAGACCCCCGCCTGCATGAGCTCGGCGAACAGGGCCTGCATCAATTGTCCGTGCGACTGACCGACCCCAACTTTCGCATCTTCGCCGAGCGGGGTGAGATCCATCTGATGAACCGCGACGGGTACTGGCACGGCGGCGATCCGTACGAGGTCTTCGACCGGATGGTGTCGTCGGTGGGAATCTTGACGCCCGAACACGCCTTCTATCTCGGCATGGAATTGTGCAAGGCCCGCACGGCGCTGACGCTCGGGAAACAATACACTCAGGACGAAGCCCTCCGGTGGGGCTTCTTGACGGTTGAGGAAATCAGCGCGGTCGAACGCCGTCGCCGGGAAGCGGGTGGACGACCGATGACAGATCCCGGTGGCACCGAAGACGGCTGAAAAACGCGGCCATGAATGTGACGTTTGTCCGAGCCGCGCCGTTGTGTACGCTTTCTGTAGATCCGGCTTCCACAGGGGCGCGGCTCGAATGGCAAATCAAGCATTCCGGGCCGCGCGAAATTTAAATGAAGAAGATTGCCAAGACTCAATGACCATCGCATCCGGCCTGCCATTGGTGGAAGAGCTCACTCCGGTCCCCGACGTGATGGCGGCTTCGCGCGCGTTGAGTTCCCTGCCGAAACTGCTGCTGCTCGACAGTGCTCTCCAGCGGGAACCGGTCGGACGGTATTCGTTCCTGATGGCCGATCCGATCCAGTCCTGGCAACTCGATCAGCCGCGATTCGGCGAAGACCCGTTTGTTGAATTGGAACCGGTGCTGCGTCGATGGACGTCGGAATCCGTGGCGGGATTGCCCCCCTTTCAAGGTGGCATCGCCGGCTTGATGGGCTACGAACTCGGGCGATGCTTTGAACGAACGCCCGCGGCGCGCTTCGACGAATTCGAGCTTCCCGTTCTGGCGGCCGGGCTCTTCGATTGGGTCATCGTCTGGGACCATCACCAGCGGCGCGCGTGGCTGATCTCGCACGGTTGGCCCGAGTCCGACCCCGCACGTCGAACGGAGCGGGCCGCGGAACGGGCGCGAACTGTTCGCCGGTTGCTTTCCCAGCCCGCCGCGTCGCCGTCGGCTGCGCTCGAAGTCACGACGCCCCGCAGTCACCGTCCGCTGGCACAGCAGTTCCCGGTGGCAGGGACACCGGAACTGACCAGCAACTTCACTCGGGATGATTATCTGAAAGCCGTCGAGCGCGTCATCGAATACATCCGGGCCGGCGACATCTTTCAGGCGAACCTGACGCAACGTCTGTTGTTTCCGTCGCGAGTCGATCCCTGCACGCTGTTCGAACGGTTGCGACGGGTCAACCCGGCACCGTTCGCCGGACTGATGCGGTGGGACGATTGGGCCGTCATCAGCGCCTCGCCCGAACGGTTTCTGCGGGTGGATGGCCGCGACGTGGAAACCCGGCCGATCAAGGGAACCCGGCGACGCAACACGGGCCCCGAGGCGGACCTGTTCACCCGCGATGAACTGCGGGAAAGCGAAAAGGACCAGGCAGAGAACGTGATGATCGTCGACCTGCTGCGGAACGACTTGTCCCGCGTCTGCGAAGCCGGGTCGATCCGCGTCCCCCAGTTGTGCGGCGTCGAGACATACGAAACCGTCCAGCATTTGGTGTCGGAAGTGCGCGGCCGGTTGCGGGCCGGTCAATCGGTCTGGGACTTGTTTCGCGCGACGTGTCCCGGCGGCTCGATCAGCGGGGCTCCCAAAGTTCGCGCCCTGCAGATCATCGTCGAACTCGAACCGACCGCCCGCGGGCCGTACTGTGGCAGCCTGTTCTACACGGGAGCCAACGGCCAGTCGGACAGCAACCTGCTGATCAGAACCTTCGTCCAGCGGAATGGCTGGCTGCAATGCGGAGTGGGCGGAGGCATCGTCGCGCAATCCAACCCATCCGCCGAATACGAAGAAACGCTGGTGAAAGCAGCGGGAATGGTCAAAGCATTGGGGTGATGGGGAAGTGGATTGTGGATAGTGGGCAGGCCAGAAGGCGCGAAGCCCAAATCACCAATGGTCGACTCCTACCCACTACCCACTACCCACTACCCACTACCCACTACCCACTACCCATGATCTTGCTGATCGACAACTACGACAGCTTCGTCCACAACCTGGCTCGGTACTTTGTCGAGTTGGGGTGTGACACGCGCGTGGTGCGCAACGACGCGATTTCGTTGGCGGACGTTCGGCAACTGGCACCGGCGGCGATCGTGATTTCGCCCGGTCCCGGCACGCCGGAGCAAGCGGGGGTCTCGTGCGAGTTGATCCGCGAGCTGGCGACGTCGGTCCCCCTGCTCGGTGTCTGCCTGGGGCATCAGGCCATCGCGGCAGCGCTCGGTGGGCGAGTGATCCGCGCTCAAGAACCGGTCCATGGACGAACGTCGCTGATCCATCACGATGGAACGAGTTTGTTCGCGGGAGTACCAAACCCGTTTCGCGCGACGCGCTATCATTCGCTGATCGTCGACGAGGCGACTTTGCCGGATGAACTGCTGGTGACGGCTCGAACAGACGACGGCGTCCCCATGGCGCTGGTTCATCGCACCTGGCCCCTGTTCGGCGTCCAGTTCCATCCCGAGTCGGTCCTGACCCAACACGGCCGCACGTTGCTGGCCAATTTCCTCTCCCTGGCCGGCGTGCCCCACGAACGAGCGACTCACGAGGACTGGATCGCAACCCCCGATCAGGCCAACGAACAGACACCGCTGGTGCCGTGGTGAGTGGGTAGTGGGTAGCAGACTCCTCGTACCGCCCTACCCACTACCCACTACCCACTACCCACTGACCACTGACCACTGACCACTTTTCTTCCCCTACAACAGGCAAATCTGACAGCTTCATTCCGAGCCGCACTTGAATCTGCAATTTCTGCGCTTCCCGAACGCAGCCCCCATCGCCGCCAGTCCGATAACTCAGGGTTGGACGGCATGCGCAGAGACGGACATCGGGAGCGGCGAAGATGCGTGTACTACAGGGCAATCGATTCGCCGCCGTTCCCCAAGAATGGAAGTCCCGCCTCTTCTGGGCGGCCGTCTGGATCGTGGTGCTGTTCTGTGTGGCCCCGCGCCGCGTCGTCGGCGCCGAACCGCAAATCTGGCACACCGACTTCGACGCCGCACTCCGCGAGGCCGAAGAGAAACAGCTCCCCCTGCTCATGCACTTCCATGCCGACTACTGCATGCCCTGCCAGAAGATGGAGCAGACCGTCTTCAATTCATCGACGGTCAGGGAACTGCTGACGACGAGGTTCGTCGCCGTGAAGCTGAACTCCGAAAAGAACCAGCACCTGGTCCGCCGGTATGGGTTCGAGATCCTGCCGACCGACATGGCACTCGACCCCATGACCGGCCGGGTACTGACCATGCACTCGGGATACCTCGATCAGGCCGCGTACATCAAGCTGGCCCAACAATCGGAAGCGCGCTTTCAAAAGGCCCACCCGCCCCAACCGGTGAATCCCGAAGCGGGAACGACCGGCTCCACGACCGGTGGCACCGGACCGCAACTGGGCGAACCGGTGCCCATCGTCGGCCTGGACGGATTCAGTCCGGTGTCGATTATGAAGTCGCGCCAATGGACCCGCGGCTCCGCCCGGTTTGCGTGGGACTACAAGGGTGTGCTGTACCACCTGTCATCGCGCGAGGAACTGCTGGAGTTCCGCAAGTCGCCCGAATCGTACGCCCCCAAGTTCCTCGGCTGCGATCCGGTGATCCTCTGGGAGACCGACCGCGCACTCCCCGGCAGCCCCGACTTCGCCGCCTTCTATGACGACGAGCTCTACCTGTTCAAAACGGAACAACGCCGGAAGCAATTCAAGGCCAACCCGCAAAAGTTCAACAAGCTGCAGCAGGCGGTGAAGGTCGACCAGATCGAACGAACCGTCCTGCGCTAACGCGGCCATTTGTCCCCCGCATGCGCCACGCGCCGCCGGCCCCCCCGCCCGACGGCATCGCTCGGCGCGAGTGACCAGCCCTCTTCCTTCGGGAGTGCCCCAGCCAGTCGTTCAAGCTGCGGGGCGGCAGGTCGTCGTCTACTTGTGGATGGAGTTCCGACATGATGTCCCTTCTCGGAGTTCGACTCGCGACTTCCGGCCGATCGGGGTAGCGTGGTGAGCATCCGCATTTCACCGAGGAATCGAATCATGACCACCAAGACCACTCGCTTGATCCGTAACCCCTCACTCTCACGCGAGGACTGCCTCAAGTACCGAGGCTAATGGGGTCGCGGTCTCGATGCCTGATGGCCGTGTGCTCGGCAGCGGCGACAACGTGCTGGAAGTGGCCAAGATCGTCGATGATCTGGGCCTTTCCGTTCGCGAGTACGTGCTGGAGCCAATCCCCGATTGCGACACGCTGATTCTTTGAGGATGAAATGGAGTTCCAATTTCCCTTCCTCTCGATCGGGATCCCGCGCCCCGCGGTTTCGCTTCAAGGACGAACCGTTCGTCCCCGTCCAATCATTCCGTTCGACGTGATCAATCCGCAAACCGGGGTCTCTCGATCCTATCGCGGTCTGCTCGACACCGGCGCGGACGACACAGTTTTCCACATCGACGATGCGGCCCTCCTCGGCATTGACTTGACCCATGCCCCAACCGGCAATGCTCAGGGAGTCGCCGGCCAAACCGTGACGGTGCGATACGCCGAAGTCTTCCTGCAACTCGCCAACGACGACGGCGAAGTCCTCGAATGACGAGCCACCGTCGCCTTCGCCCCCAAACGAGGCACTCACCCACTGCTCGGCTTCGCCGGCGGTTCACCCCCACGTGTGTGGGGACAACA
>JANMLE010000939.1:0-5059 GCA_031372385.1 Planctomycetota bacterium
GGGAGCGGCGCTGTCTTCTTGCATTTGCGCCCCAACGGGGCAGTCCTAAGTTAGCCCAGGGCAAGCGACCACCGGGAGCGCCGCCCTGGGTAGCGACCGTCACAGATCGTGGAGCCCTGAAGGGGCGGCCCTATGTCCATCGAATGAATAGTTCCGCCCCTTCAGGGCTTGGTATTCCCGACAATTCGCCAACCCAGGGCGGTGCCTGGGCTGGCATAACACCGCCCCTTCGGGGCTGAATTCCCAAAGGGCGTAACTTCAAAAAGCGTCAACGAGCGAGCCTTGATGAAGGAGTCTCCACGAGGAAGCGGCGGATGGACTCGCAGGGAATGATCAGGAACGAAGCCCGTCAGCCCGTTCCGCGATTTGTCACTTCTGATTCGCGTGAATCGCGGGCAATGAGTCTGTTCCGCCGTCGTCATTTGAGCGTGAAGCCGACATCCGACGACCGGGTCTTCGCATCATCGACATCACCGCCGCCGTCGACTCCGTCTTCACCGACACTCCAGACGACGGCGTTCAAGACGTCGTCGCGGCGATAGCTGACCGGGCCTCCGAGTGGATCGCAGGGATCAGCGGGGACGGACGTCAAATAGTCGGGAACCAGTCGCTGCAGGCTGTCCGGAAATTCGCCGTGCTCGCGCCGATAGGCTTGCGTCGCCAGGACGATTTCGAGCGCGGTCTGCTTGGCCGCTTGTCGCCGCATCGCGTTGTCGAATTGCTTCATGGCCGGCAAGAGCTGGCGTGCCACGAAGGAACGATTGATCGCCCGGTCGATCGCGGCCGGGTCAAGCTGGCCGGGCAGCAAGGAGACCGACGGATCGGGATCGAACAACATGGCAAACCCCGACCCCACCACCTTGCGCCGCGATGCCACCGGCCGGTCCACTTCTTGGATCTGGTTGGCGAGGATCTGGCGAAAGAGTCTCAACGCCAACTCGGGTTCGCCCACGACCCACAGGCCCATCTTCGTCGCGACACGAATGGCGGCGGAATCCTTGGCGTCGAGCGGCCCCAGGAAATCCACCCAGTTCGGATTCAAGAGTGTGTTCCTGGCCCCGAGATACTCGGCCTTGAACATGTTCGACTCGGATTCGTAGAGGGCGTAGTCCGCTTTCACGTCGGCCAGCGCCTGCTTCAATTGGTCCGCTGTCACTTCAGGCTGCTCCGCCCAGCGCGACATTCCGGCCGCCGACGTGGCATGAATCGCCGCCCCCACCAGGCCCTGGATCATGCAACCCCGATGAGTGGTATGCCCGCCGCTGCGATGGACCGCGCGCAGCCAATCACGGGCCTCTTCCAGCTTCCCTTCATGAAGGCATCGCGCCGCTTCCAGCCGGGCCAATCGCGCGAACAACCGCTGATCCTGAACGGTGGGCATCATCGAGTCGTACGCGAGTTTCTCCGGCGACAGGTTCAGGGCATGACACTTTTCCGTCCCGCGCCGCCACACAGTCAGTGCCTCCCGATGCGAATCCAACCACTGCTTGAGCGGCTCATCCGCCTCAGACCATTCCTTGGTCCAGACGGCATCGAGTTTGTCATGATCAAATCCGGCAGGGAGTGGCGGAACGATTCGTGAACGAAGTTCCGCCGCCTGCCGATACTCCGTGAACGCATCCTCTTTGGCCGGCACGTCCCACTTGACGAACTCGGCCACGTCGAACGGTTCCGCCATCGCCGGAACGCCCGCCAGCATCACCGTGCGGATGCCGAAGGGGAGCATCAGCAGCATCAATCCGATCACCAGCACCCAGATACCGGCCGGCCAATGCCACGGATTCCACCAGGCAAAGTTCGAGTCTTCGCGGCGGGCGGCGTCGGTTGTCGTCGGGTTTTCCATTTCTGCTCGACCTCATTTGAGACGTTTAACCGCCACGCCAACGGCGTGCGCGCGATCAACGGTTCGCCCACGTCCGCTCCCACGCCGTTGGCGTTGGGGCTAAACGTGGAAAGGTTATTCTTCGCGTCAGATCATTCGGCCGACTTGATCACGAAGCCGACGTCCGCAGGCTGGCTGTTCGCGGACTCGACGTCGCCACCGCCGTCGATGCGGTCGTAGCCCACGCTCCACACCACAGCTTTCAAGACTTCGTCGCAGCGGTATCGAAGCGGGCCTCCGGCAGGATCACAGGGATCGAGCGGCACCGCGGCCAGATAGTTCGGCACCAACTGTGACAGGTCTTCCGGGAATTCGCCGTGATCGCGCCGATAGGCTTGGGCCGCCAGCAGGATTTCCATCGCCGCCTGCTTCGACGCCTGCCGCAGCATGGCGTTGTCGTACGACTTGAGAGACGGTGCCAGCATGCGAATCAGGATCGACCGCTTGATGCCGCGGTCAATTCCCGCCGGATCGAGTTGCCCCGGCAGTAGCGGCACCGTGGGATCCGGTTCGAACAACAGCGACGCACCCGTTCCCACGGTCTTGCGCCGCGTTGAGAGCGGTTTGTCGATTTCCTGAATCTGATTGGCCAGCATCTGACGAAAGATCCGCATTGTTAATTCGGGTTCTCCGATGACCCAGTAGCCCATCTTCATGGGGACCGATGCCCCCGCCTGTCCGGGATCCATCGGAGCGATCATCTGCGCCCACTTCGCCGACATGAACGTGTTGCGCATCGCCAGGTACTCGGCCTTCATGATGTTGGACCGCGAGTCATACAGAGCGTAGTCGGACTTGATCTCGGCGAGTGCCTTCTTGAGTTGTTCGGATGTCACTTCGGGCTGCTCCGCCCACCGCGCCAGGCCATTGCACGACTGCGCATGAATGGCGACTCCGACCAGCCCCTGGATCAGGCAGCCACGGTGACCGACATGCCCACCACTGCGATAGGCGGCGCGAGCCCACTGCCGAGCCTTGTCCAATTCTCCTGCCGAGATCAGGCGGGCTTCCTCGTACATTGCCAGCCGGACGAACAGCCGCATTTGCTGGATCACCTCCAGCAGCGTGTCGATTGCCACATCGGCGGGCGACAGATTCCGTCCCTGTGGTTTCTCGGTCCCGCGACGCCAGACGGTGAGCGACTCGCGATGCAGCTCCAGCCACTTCTTCGTCGACTCGTCCGCCTCGGACCATCCCTGATCCAGCACGACGGTATGGTCCGCCGGTTCCTGCGGGGTCGGCCCGCCTTGCGACTTGAGGTCCGCCCACAGTCTTGCTTGCAGATCCGCGGCCTGCCGATAGAAGGTGAACGCATCCTCTTCGGCGGGCACGTCCCACTTGAAGAACTCGTCGATGTCAAACGGTTCCGCCATGTCTGGAATCCCGGCGAGCATCACCGCGCGAATGCCGAACGGCAGCGCGAACAGAAACGCGCCGATCAACAACACCCAGATTCCCGCCGGCCAGTTCCACGGATTCCACCAGGCGGAGCGAGGATCTTCGTGGTGGTTCGCGAGAGACATCGTCGATCGTTCGGCCATTTCATTTCACCGTTTCGTGGGGATCTCGCCGCGCTGCTGGCGCTGTCGTGTGGCGTAGGGTGCGTGGAGACTTCGGAACGCACCAGTCGGGGGCCGGCAGTACTGAAGATGGTGCGTTCCGAAGACTCCAGCGAGGGTTTCACCTCAGACCAACGTAGCCATCATCGCTCCGCGTGATGAGCCGTACACAGGTCGACGCCTGGCTCCGCAAGGCTCATCACGCGGAGCGATGATGGCTACATAAAAGACAATTCCAAAACGTGACTCATTCGCAACAACTCTCGCAAACGAAGGTGTCCACGCACCCTACTGCCTTGGAGATATCGACAGACCGATCTCACGCCCCGGACGTTTTGCGTTTCGCGGTTTGGGAGCATATCCTTCGCGTCGGTGAGATTGCGAGCGTCGAATCGGATCGCACGACACATCGGAAGTACCCGCCCTGATGCCCGCCGAACATTCCCCCGCGCCTGCCCTGCCCCGTTCGGTCCTGATCCTTGGCGGAGGAATTCACGGCGCGGCGGTGGCACGGGAACTGGTGCTGAACAACGTCCCCGTGGTGCTGGTCGACACCAACGACCTGGCGACCGGCGCGACCTCGAAGTCGTCGCGGCTGATACATGGCGGGCTGCGATACCTCGAATACGGCGATGTCCGCCTGGTGCGCGAGTCGCTGATCGAACGCGGCAGGCTGCTGAAACTCGCACCGCAATTCGTCCGTCCGCTCCGGCTGTTTGTCCCGGTGCGGTTCCGCTGGTCGGGGCTGCTCCGATCCGCACTCGGCTTCTTCAAACTGGCGCGAACACGCGTTGGTCGAAGGCTGATGGGTCGGACCGAGCGGCGTGCCCCCCGCGGCTTCTGGCCCGTTCGTGTCGGGCTGTGGATGTACGACCTGTTCTCCCTGGGTGACGGCCTGCAAAAAAGCCGCATCGCGAGAGTCACGAACTTCAACTTGGAAGCCGACTCGACAACGACAGCGGCGACTGCGGCTGCGGTGGATCGGCCGGCAATGACGACAGCAGCGATGGCGGCGGAGTCGCGACCTCCGCGCGTGGACGCCGCGCGGTACCGCTGGATGTGCGCTTACTCCGACGCCCAGATGCCTTACCCCGAGCGTTGCGTCATCGCCCTGTTGACCGATGCCGAGCAGGCCGCCAAAGCCCGCGGTCTCCCCTTTCAAATCGTGCCGCACGCGACGCTTCGCTGGCAGGGTTCCACGATCCAGATCACGGGCGCGAACACCGGGCCGGAATCAACACCGCCCATCACGCTGCAACCGGCAATCGTCGTGAATTGCAGTGGCGCGTGGGGAGACGCGACGCTCCAGGGGATCGACGCCGGGACCACGCCGCTGTTTGCCGGAACCAAGGGAAGCCACTTCGTCACGCGGCATCCCGGCCTGAAAACGCTGCTCGGTGATCACGGGGTTTATGCCGAAACCGGTGATCGTCGACTGGCATTCGTCCTGCCGTTCGGCGATGCCATCCTGGTCGGCACGACCGATGAGCGATGGTCGGGTCCACCCGATGAGGCGGTCGCCACCGACGAAGAACTGGCGTACCTGCTCAACGTGGTTGAGACCGTGTTCGGCCTGAAGCTCACTCGCGCCGACATCGAATCTCACTACAGCGGAGTG
>JANMLE010000981.1:0-7596 GCA_031372385.1 Planctomycetota bacterium
ATCGGACCCGGCCACGATCTGATCGTCGATGCCTCGATGCGCTATGACGTGGCGACGGCCCGGAGAATCGGCAAGGTTCTCGAAGACAATCGCGTGTTCTGGTACGAGGAACCGTTTGCGCCCGAAGATCTCGACCGTTATCGCGAGCTGCGGGGAACGGTGGGCGTCCCGATCGCCGCGGGAGAGAACGAATTCGGCACGCAGGGATTCCGCGAACTGCTGCGGATGAAAGCGGTCGATATCGTGCAACCCGATTGCAGTCGCTGCGGGGGGATCAGCGAGGTCTGGCGCGTCGCGCAGGAGGCCAATGCCGAGGGAGTGCGCGTGGCCAGTCACACTTGGAGCGATGCGGTCACTGTCGTGGCCAACGCGCACGTCATCGCGGCCATGCCGAATGGGATCACCGTCGAAGTCGACCAGACGGGCAACCCGTTCATCGAGCGTCTGTTGGTCGAGCCGCTGTCCATCATTGATGGCCGGTTGCAATTGAGCGACGCCCCCGGCCTGGGCATCACACTCGATGAGGCCGTGGTGGAAGAGCTTCGCATGCCGGACCCGTTGGAGATTCCCCCCGGCAATTACTCGGACATGGCGTTCGGTCCCGAGCATTACACTCCCGCCGGTCCATACGGGGAGCAGAGCCGATGACACCACCACCGCGACTCCAACCGCCGCGCATCGCCCTCGGGGGAATCTTCGTGGAGTGCAATCAGTTCGGCGGCGAGCCGGCCGATCTCTCGCGATTCGAGCAGTATGAAATGCGTCGCGGTGCGTCTGTCGTCCAACAGGATCAGGGGGCGGTCGGCGGAATGCTCGACGTCCTGCGCGACCGGACCGCGTGCGTGTTGCCGCTGCTCGTCACCAGCACCTGTTCGGCCGGACCGGTGACGGCCGAGTGTTATCGAGAACTCAAGCGAGAACTGCTCGACGATCTTCGGCAGGCCCTTCCGATCGACGGAGTCCTGCTGGCGCTGCACGGGTCGGGGGTTGTCGAAGGACTCGGCGATCTGGAAGGAGACCTGCTGCGGTCGGTCCGTAAGGTTGTCGGCGATCGCGTCCCCGTGGTCGCCACGCTCGACCTGCACGCGCACGTCACGCAGGCAATGGTTGAGAATGCCGACGCACTGATCGCCTGGGAAACCTATCCTCACAAGGATGCGTACAGCACGGGACAGCGCGGCGCGAAGATGCTGCTGGGGATTCTCGACGGGAAGTTCCGGCCGACAATGGTCATGGCGAAAGTCCCCGTGCTGACCAGCGGTTGTCTCGGCCACACCGAAGGAGATGGGCCGTTTGCCGATCTGATGCGGTTTGCCAAGTCGCACGAAGGCCGCGACGGGGTTCTGTCCGCCGGTGTGTTCTTGGTCCATCCGTATCTCGACCTTCCCGATTTGGGCAGCGGCGCTCTGGTGATCACCGACGGGAACATGGATCAAGCCGCTCGTCTGGCGGAGGAGATTGCGCGGCGCTATTGGGATCGTCGGCATGACTTGGAGCCTCAGCTTTACACCCCCGCGGAGGCGATCCGACTTGGCCTGGAGTTGGACGGGGGACCGGTGTTGTTGGTCGAGACGGCCGATTGCGCCGGCGGTGGCGCGGCGGGTGACAGCGTCGCCGCGTTGAAGGCGCTCCTGGAATGCGCTGGAGCGGAAGCTTCGCTGGCGGTCGTGGTCGATCCGGTCGCCGCGGCGATGTGTCATGCGGCAGGTCTCGGCGCGGACGTGTCGTTGGAGCTGGGTCATCACCTCGATCCTCAATGGGGGCGGCCACTGCCCGTCACAGGCCGCGTCGAGAGACTGGGTGACGGCCGGTTCCAATACAGCGGCGGGATCTGGGAACAGACGTGGGCCACGATGGGACCGTCGGCCGTGCTGCGAGTCGGCAGTGTCCGGGTGCTGATCATGTCGCAGTCCACGTACGACTGGGCCGACGAGCAGTACCGGTCGATGGGCCTGGACCCGCGACAGGCAAAGTTCGTCGTGGTGAAGAACCCGATGAACTACCGCTTCAGCTATGCCAGCGTGGCCCGCGCGGCATTCGTGCTCGATACTCCAGGGCCAACGCCCGCCACGCTGCGACACGTCAAGTATCAGCAGATGCAACGGCCGTACTTTCCGGCCGACGCCGAGATCCCCGGTCTCAAGCCCACTCTGCTGCGCGGCCGACTCGCCACGCGCGAACCGCGATCGTAGACTGACGTTCGCGAGGCGTGACCTGAGACGTTTAACCGCTACGCCATCGGCGTGCGCGCAGGCGGGAGCAAGCCGCGGTTTGCGCGCACGCCGATGGCGTAGCGGCTAAACGAAAACATCCCACTTTCGGCCGCGCGGGGTATAGGAGGAGCTATCGCCATGATTTGTCGTCGCTCGTTTATCGGGGCTTCGCTCGGCGGGCTGGTTGCGATGACTGTCGGCGAGACTCGCGGACCCGCCTGGGCCGCTCCTCAAGCGACGGGCGTTTCGCTTGCGCCACCGCAGGTCGGCGAAGATGTTTTCTCCTATCTGCAACGCGAGCGCGGGGTGTTCGACCCGAATCTTTATCACCAGATTCTCGGTGCCGCAAACGAATTCAAGGAGGGGGATCTCATCGTCGGTGTCGCGGCGGCCGACGAGGCTTCGCGGCGGCACGCCCGCTCGTTGTTGGCCAACACGCTCGTCGGTCAGATCGATGTGCATCCGCTGCGCGAGGACGATCTGCACAAGTTGTCGCAACGAAGTATCGATGCCTCCTCCTCCGCCAAGACGGCCGGTTGGAAGCTGAGCGGACTGCGGAAGTTTTTGATCCGCGCGACCGAGGCCGAAATCAAGTCGATCATGCCGGGGTTGTCGAGCGACGTCATTGGCTGCGTCGTCAAGCTGATGAGCGACGCCGATCTGACCGCGGTCGGCGCGAAGGTGTTCAACCCGCTTCCGGGGAGCCAGATTGGCGCGAAGGGTTATTTGGGCGCGCGGATTCAGCCGAACTCGCCGACCGACAACGTGAGCGACATCCAGTGGCAGGTGTTCGACGGCTGGTCGTATGCCGTCGGGGATGTCGTGCTGGGGAACAACCCGGTGTCCAGCGATTCGGCGTCGGTCGCGGCGATCGAACAGACGTTGCACTATCTGCTCGTGACGTTCGAACTGGTAGATGTTCAACCACACTGCGTGCTCTCGCATATCGACATCCAAGCCGCGGTGGAACGCACGCAGCCCGGCGGCACGGGGATCTGGTTTCAGAGCATCGCGGGGAGCGACACGGCGAACGCCACGTTCGACATCAGCGTCGAGAAAATGCTCGATCACGCCGACCAGCGCGACGGACGTTACGGTTTGTATTTCGAAACCGGGCAGGGCGCGGATTTCACCAACGGCCACGGTCATGGCTACGACATGGTGTTGCACGAAGCTCGCAAATATGGATTCGCCCGCGCCCTGACACAGCGCGTACGGGCGGCGCAACAGC
Source organism: Planctomycetota bacterium (assembly GCA_031372385.1). Lineage (GTDB taxonomy): Bacteria > Planctomycetota > Planctomycetia > Planctomycetales > Planctomycetaceae > Schlesneria. Next base: position 3,445 of record JANMLE010000981.1, read on the forward strand.
GCTCGGGCGGCGGCTTCGCGCCGTGGGTCCATTTGAACGACGTCGCCGGGTTCATTGGACCGGAGGTCTTTCGCACGCGCGAGCAACTGGTGCGTTGTTGCCTCGAAGACATCGTCATGGGGAAGCTGCACGGGCTGTGTTTGGGCTTGGATGTGTGCTCCACGTTGCACATGGACGTGTCGCTCGACGATCTCGATTGGTGCCTGGATCGGATCATGCCCGCCAACCCGGCTTACTTGATGGCACTCCCCACCAAGATCGATCCGATGCTCGGCTATCTCACCACGGGCTTTCACGACCACGTGCGGCTGCGGAAGAAGTTCGGCTATCGCGTGAATGACCGGATGTGGCGGTTCTTCGCAGAGTTGGAGGTCATCGACCAACTCGGACAACCCACGCGCCACTTCGGCGACCCGCTCTGGGTGTTTTTGAAGTACCGCCGCAAGAAAGGAGACGCGCGCAGCGACGCGGAGATTCTCGCGGAGGGACAGCGGCAGATCGACGCGGTGCGCGCCCGCGGCGTGTTCCTCGCCACGGGGCATGGCGCGCAGCCGGAAGATTTGGCGACGACGCTCGACAAGGACATCCGGCAGATCGTCATCGATTCCAAGGCCAGTCTTTGGGCGAAACTGGACCCGGACTTTGTCGCCACGATTCCGCAGGCGCGGCGGCTGTCGACGCGGTCGGCCGATCGCACCGACTACATTTTGCATCCCGCATCCGGCGAACGGCTCAGTCCAGAATCGCTCGCCGCCGTGAACGAACTGCGCCGCGTCCACGACGGCCGCTTCGATGTGCAGATCGTGATTTCCGACGGCTTGAATGCGCTCTCGATCATGGACCCCGGCCATCTCGCGCCGTTTCTCAAGCAACTGCGCGACGAGTTGCTGCGGGAAGGCTATCGTCCCGCGCCGGAGCATCTGGTCGTCACGTCGGGCCGCGTGCGCGCGGGCTATCGGATTGGCGAAACGCTGTTCGCCGACTTGCCGGGCAACCGCGCGATCCTGCACATCATCGGCGAACGACCGGGCACGGGGCATCGCACGTTTTCGGTCTACATCACGACCGCGGCCGGGACGACGTGGCGCGAGCCGGACAAGGTGGATCACAACATCACCAAAGTCGTCTCGGGCGTGGCCACCACGGCGGTCTCGCCACTCCGCGCGGCGGACGATACGGTGCGCATCCTCAAGACGCTGATCCAACCCGGATGATTCACCGCGTCGTGGCTGAGTTTGCAAGCACTCAGGTCGTGGTCCGATGATTCGCTGAATTCGTGGAGAACCACGCCCCGGCCCCGACGTTCGCGATTCTTCCGACCACCTGAGTCCATACCGGATCGGTTCGCCGCCATCCCGACTGCGTCGATCTCCCACGTCACGGGCATCCCATTTCACCACGGAAAGCGATGGCTTCGGGAGTGACGAAGCGTCCGCCATTGTCGTGCCGCGTGCGAGGTTCACGGGCGCTGAATGAACGTTGTTACAAAACGAATCCCGCGTGAAAAAGAAGTGTTGACCGCTTGGGAAAGACCTTCTATGTTTCCGCCGCACGCTGCAACTGACATTCGCCCAGTGCAGCAGACAAGTGCTTCCCCTCAATGCACGATCCACAGTTTTCCGCGAACAACATCAACGACCCGAAGCAGCGTCCGCGCTGTCTCAAGTGATTGCCGCCGACCGCATGGATGCACAAGGCACAGTCGCTGGTGGTTGATGCTGGGGCTTGTTTCCGCAGGGATGCGGAGCAGCCCATTTTCATATTCAGTCGACCGATCGCCCCGGAAGCAATGGAATCCTTCGCCCCCCTGGGATCCGTTGCTTCCGGGCATTCTTTTTTCGGTCCTGATCCTGTCGCGCCGCTGTCGCCCGTTGCGGGTCTCCGTGGGTGATCCAAGGCCGGAGCCTCGAACAGCGCCGGGACAGTTCACGGTTCGTGGCACGGCATACGGCCGCTTGTCGGTCGCTCTCCGCAGCCTTAGAATCCGGCCGTCTCTCCACACGACGCCTGTTTACAGTCTGAAAACACTCCATGGCCGATCTCGATTTCTATCAAACCCTGGGTCTCTCGAAGGGGGCCACGAAGGACGCGATCCGGAAAGCCTACCGGAAACTCGCGCGGGAACATCATCCCGACGCCAACCCGAACAATCCCCAGGCGGCCGAACGGTTCAAAGAGGTTCAAGAGGCGTACGACGTTCTCAGCGACGAGAAGAAGCGTGAGCTGTACGACCGCTTTGGCCGGAACTACGATCAAGCCGCCCGCGCGGGAGCATCCGGCGGCGCGAATCCGTTTGCGGGCGGTGGTGGCTCGAACCCGTTCGGCGGTGGTGCTCCGATCGACCTGGGGGATCTCTTCGGCCAGGCGGGCGTCGATTTCGGTGACCTCTTCGGCGGCGGACAACGCACACGCGGTCGCCGTGCTCCCGCGCGCGGTGCGGATTTGAAGGCGACCGTCCGGGTGCCGTTTGTCACCGCGGTCACCGGAGGCCCGGTCGATGTGGCCATCGATCGGAATGGGGCGACCGAAACGCTGGCCGTCAAAGTTCCGGCCGGTGTGAATGACGGGCAGGTCGTGCGACTCTCCGGTCAGGGGGCTCCCGCAACGCGAGGCGGTACTCCGGGAGATTTATACCTGACGATCGAAATCGAACCGCATCCCTATTTTCGCCGGGAAGGTTCGCACCTGTTGCTCGATGTTCCCATCACCCCCTCCGAAGCGGTGTTGGGTGCCAAGATCGAGGTGCCGACGCTGATGGAGGGGCGCGGGGTCGTCACTGTTCCGCCGGGAACCTCCAGCGGCGCGAAGCTGCGTCTGCGTGGCAAGGGCATCCTGGATCCCCAGACAAACCAGACGGGCGATCAGTTGGTCGTGATCAAGATTGTGGTTCCCAAGGGGATCAGCGACGAGGACAAGGCGGTCTACCAGAAACTCGCCGCGAACGAGACGTCTCCCCGAACGAGTCTGTGGTGATTCCGCGAATTCGGCTTCCCTCCCCGATTGAGAAAGTACGAACGGCATGTCTGATCCGGCGCGACGATCAGTCTTGGACCCGCTGTCACCAGGACGCCAACTTGTGGTCGGGTTGGTGATGATCGCCTCACTGGCCTGGTTGCTCTGCGCCGAACCGATCTGGCAATCAGAGATCCCGGCCGGTGCCGCCGAGCCACCCGGCGCGGCGACGCAGCCGGGCGAAGCGACTCCGCCACCGGCGAATCCGAATCGTCCGACGGAAAAGCAGATCAAGGCTTATTCCGGATTGGCCGCGCTGGCTGGCATCGTCATCACCGGGTTGTCGCTGGCGGCATTCATCATCCTGTGGGCCGGTCGGCTGCGTCGACAAATCCGGCGTCCCCTGCCGGGGACCGAGGCCCCCGTCCGCGACTTCTGGTTCCTGAAACCACCCAAGCCGCTGGTCACCGACTCCAAGCTGCCCGATTCACATCAGCCGCCCCACGAACCGCAGGATCAATCCTGACATGCCCGGCACTGCCTTTCCCCCGACGGCCCATCTGCGAAGCGGCCGCGACTTCGAACGGGTTTATTCCCTGAAGTGCAAGGCAGCCGACGGCGTGCTGCTGCTGTTCGCGGCGCGGAGCGCGTCCACGTCGACTCGCATCGGACTCAGCGTGTCGAAGAAACATGGCGGAGCGGTCGACCGGAACCGGCTGAAGCGCTGGCTGCGTGAGGCGTTTCGCCTGGAACGACACCGGTTCCCCGCCGGCCTGGACCTGATCGCCATCCCGTTGGTCGCGGACCGCGCTTCACTGTCCGCCTATCGCCAGTCGCTGATCGGCCTGGTGAAGCGGTTGACGAAACGCCTCGATCGCGCCGATGATTCGACCACCGCGCCGCCATCCACGGACGCGCCGCCATGAAACTCGTCAGGCTGATCTGGCAACTCCCCGGACTGCTGTTGATCGCGGGAGTACGGTTCTATCAACTGTGCATTGGCCCGCTGTTGGGAAGGCGCTGCCGCTTCGAACCGTCGTGCAGCAACTACTTCATCCAAGCGGTCAGGAAGTACGGCGCGATCCGGGGCTCGACCAAGGGAGTGCTCCGAATCTGCCGGTGCCACCCGTGGCATCCGGGCGGATACGATCCCCCGTAACAGGCGGGAGAAGGAAGTGCAAAGTGAGAAGTGTTCAGTGC
>JANMLE010001047.1:0-1063 GCA_031372385.1 Planctomycetota bacterium
GGTCCGTCCCGAGGACGTTCAGACGTGGGCACCCAACGCCAATTGGCGCTGGCGAAACTTGGTCCCACCGGGATATCAGCCGAACTCTGATCAACAGATCCTGGCGATCGCGAAGTCCGACGACACGCTGGCTCTTCGCAAGGAAAAGCTCGTTGCCGAAAGCGGTCTCGAAGTGAAAGCCCAGGAACAACTGAAGCTGCGTGAGGCCGAGTTGGTCGGTGGCGACCAGCTCTCCAAGGATCCCGCGGAAGCGATCGAGAACCGCGAGGGGCTGGTGGCCGCGGTCGAACTGACCGAAGAAGAACGCAATCAGGTGCTGAGGAAAGTCGATGAGCTCCGCCGCCGGCTGCGAATCGTGCAGCAGGGCATCGATCAACGGAAGGCGCAGAACGTGGAACTCACCCGCAAGCTGCCGCAACCCGCGACCTCGGTCGGGTCGACGAAAGACTGACCAATCACGCCGTGCCGGATGACCTGTCGCCGTACGATGGCGGTTTCCCCCGCGTCGCACGGCGATGCCGTTTGAATTCCCCGAATCACAGGATGTGAATGATGGGTTTCGAGGATCGCGAGTATTCGCAGGACCAGTCGTGGCAAACCTCCTGGGGGAGCGACACGCCGTCGACCAAGCGTCTGCTGATCATCACGGTGCTGGTGTTCTTCGCGCAGTCGATCTTCACGCATCCGGCAACAGATGCGGAATCGGTGATGAAATTCGGATCGACACGGATTTCGTACGTTGACGAATGGTTCATGCTCGACGCCCCGGCAGCCCTCCACGGCCAGGTGTGGCGCGTCGCCAGTTACGCCTTTTGCCACGACAGACAGAACCCGATTGCGCTGGTCTTCAACATGCTCCTGCTGTGGTTTCTGGGCCGGCGACTGGAGCGGATGTACGGCTCGCGCGAGTTCCTGCTGTACTACCTCGGTTCGTCGCTGGCCGGAGGATTGTTGTTCCTGGGAATCGGGGCGATGACTCCCCTGCCGGTGCCCCTCTCGGGCGCGCATCCGGCGGTGATGGCGTTGTTCACGCTGTACGCCATGCACTTTCCGCGCGAAGAGA
>JANMLE010001077.1:0-7151 GCA_031372385.1 Planctomycetota bacterium
GCCGACTTGGAAGGTGATGATTGAACCGACGTTGCCAAACACGGCATCGGCCGTCGCCTCGTCCAGTTGTTTGAGGTACTGGTGGGCGATGGTCAGGCTCAGGCGATACTTGCGGGCCTCGCTCAAGATCGACGCGAACGAGCTGGTCGTAAAGTTCTGGAACTCGTCGATGTAGAGATAGAAATCTCGACGCTCTGCTTCGGGGACATCGGCCCGTGTCATGGCGGCTTGCTGGATGGTCGTGACGAGAAACGCTCCCAGCAGCGTCGCGTTGTCCTCGCCGACGCGGCCTTTGCTCAGATTGACGATCAGCACCTTGCCTTGATCCATGATCTCCCGCAGGTTGAGCGATCGGCCGGGCTGGCTGACGATGGCCCGCATCGTGCGGTTGGTGAGAAACGGCCGAATCTTGTTCTGGATCGCCGCGACAGCCTCAGTGCGGTAGCAGTCGTCCCAACTGGCGAACTCGTGCATCCAGAAACTGCGAACCACGTCATCGCGAATCTTCGGGACGATGACTTCGCGATAGCCGCGCTCGGCGAGCAGTCGCATCAGCTCTAGCATCGTGCCGCCCTGCTCGACGGTCGCGAACACGGCGTTGCGGAGTGTGTCTTCCAGTCGTGGTCCCCAAGAATCGTGGAGCTTCTTGAATGCGGAGACGATGCCCGATGTCACTTGGTCGATCCGTACCGGATCGCGGCACGCGAGCGGATTGAACGCCACCGCGAAGTCCCGGTCTCCGGCATCGAAGAGGATCACGTCGTTGGTTCGCTGCGTCGGCATCATGCGGACGATGCTGGTCGCGAGGTCGCCGTGCGGGTCCACGAGACAGACGCCGCGACCGTCCACCAGGTCCGCATGAATCTGGTTCAGCAGCAGAGTCGTCTTGCCCATGCCGGTTTTGCCGACGACATACAGGTGACGGCGACGATCCTCCGCCGCGAGGCCGATGAGGCGGCGGTCCTCCCGGAAGCGGATACGACCGACGACGACCGCCCCATCCATTCCTTCCGAGTAGAACTTGCCCGGTGCTTCGAGTTCGACAAACTCGGCCGTCTGCATTTGTTCGGCGAGCACGGTGGCCGTGGGCGGATGCCACAGCGTCGCGAGTTCCTCATGGGACAGCAGAAAGCCGCGACCTCGAATCGGCGATGAATCACCTCGTCGAATGTTTTTGATCTGGAACGTCGCGAGTCGCGACTTCGTGAAGGCTCCGAACGCTCCCGCCATCTGGCGGATGCGATCCACGGCTTCACTGTGGCGTTCGGTCGGGCCGGAAACGATCAGACGAACGTGGGACTCGAAGAGATGCCCGCCGATTTTTTCACTCGCGGCTTGCAGGTCTTCTTCTCGGTCATGCAAACGGCCGGTCGATGTTTCGAGAGTCGTGCGCGACGGCTCGGCGGACCTCCAGGCAATGACGCCGAGCAGCCACGCCAGCAGCCACCCCTGCGACCGCGTGACGTGGCGGGCGTAGTAGCGGGCGAGTCGGTGATGGTGACGGAAGAATTCGCGGTCGAGCCGCTTCACCGCATGGACGGCCTGGTGACAGCGTCGATGTGTCGCCGGTGAGATGACGATCTCGATGCGACACCGCATGGTCTCGTCGGGTTTGATCGCCCGCAGGATGCCGTTGATCGGATCGGCAAAGTTATGGTTCAGCATGTCCTCGAACTGCGCGTGCCGCAGAATCGGGAAAAGTTCGGGAACCAGTTCCAATCCCGCTGTCCACGTCTCCCAGCCAACGGGACAAGACTCATCCTGCTCGATGGTGCTGATCGAACAGTTCGGATAGTTCGCGGTGATCGGGCCGGTGACGAGTTCCTCCATCGTCGGCAGCGACCGCAGAAACAAGGCGACTCGTCCCTCGTGCGTGCCATACTCCAGCGCCATCGGCTGCCGCAGGTGATTGGCCTGATGAATGGCCGCAAGCGACTTCTCCATGTAGCGCGGCCCGCGCTCGTTCGTCGCCGGTGCGGAGATGAGTTTCAGCACGAGGCCAGACTACCCGACGGCTCCCCTACTCCACAAAAACCGCCCCAGTAGAGTGTATGTGGCTCGCGTGAGGCGGTTCACCGCCACGTTTCTTGATCGGTCGATTGCTTCCTCATCCATGCGGAGAAGGGACGCGGCGTGATACCCGCATCAAGCGAAGGTCGGAACGATGGTCGGACCGCGACGTTAGCAGACACTCGCGAACGGAGTCACTGGCCGACTGAGCCGGACTGGTGTTCGCTGGAAGTTCGATGAGGGATGCAGGTTGACGAGCGACTGCCATCGTCCGTGATGGTCGAGAAAGAGCGGCGATTGCAACGCTCGTAAGTCGGTGAGATAAGCATCCTGTGTGGCGGCGTAGGCGAGATGCCGGTCGCCGTTGCGAACACACGTCTGCGCCAGCCAGAGAATGTGATACGCACGCTCCTGGCTGCGTGTCAGGAACACGACTCGGAAGTAGGGGCGAGGGCCGCGTTCTCGTTGTCCCTTCCACCAAGCGACGAGCGAGTCTTGATACGCTTCGTAGTTGAGCAGCTTCGTGCGGATACTTTGCTCGGCGTTGGAGTCGATGGATTCTGTGGATTGGTCGATCTCGAAGTAGGTGTTGAACTGCTTGCCCGAGAGTGCGAACTGGAAGAAACAATCGGGGTAGAACGTGTGCGAGGCCACGTCGATCCGAGCGTCTCCATCGCCTTGAAAAAACGGAATGGTGCAGCGGTCTCGATGTGCGGCAAGAAATGAATGCACAATGACCTCCGCGAGCGTCTGTGTGTGCTGAAATCTTGAGGGCGGAATGGCCTCGAACCGCGAGCGGTGCGGGAGCGCCGCCTCGGCACCCTGCACCGTGCGAAATCCCTCGGCGGTGAGCTTGTACCAGTTGACCGGCCCGCCGACTCCGTGTGTCGCCGGGAAGGCCCGGATCAATCCCGTCTCCGCGAGGGTTTGCAGGCGCTCACGAACGCGGCGGTCATCATGAAACGGCTCGCCCGGAAAGATCTCGCTCGCCTTGAGGATGAGTGCCGTCGTGGCGGGCGTGTGAGCCAGCAGTCGCAACAGCGATTGATCTCGGGCCGACGGGATCACGGCGTTTGTCATCTGTCGGGAACGAAGAGTAGCATCGGCAGTGCCTTCCCTCCAATTCCTTGGCACCTTCCGGTTACGTCAACGTCGATCAGCTCCAGGCGGAAACCACGCTCGAACAAGCGGCGGCGAAGTGTGGGGTTCCGCTCGACGCTCATGGGGACGGGAAAGAGGTTCGCCTCGATTGCCCGTTCGGTTGTGTCGGCGATCATTGCGGTCGCCGCGAGATTGCCGTGAACACGGAAAATCCGCAGAAGGTGTTCATGTGCCATGCGTACCAGCGCGGCTTTCACGGCAACCTGCTGACGCTGATGCACGGCTGGCTCGCCGGATCGCGACCGACCGGAGACAAGCTCAAGGGTGAGGAGTTCCATCGCGTGAAGAACGTCCTCACGAATGGTCAGTCGAGCGACTCCCCTGTCGAACGCGCCACCTCTCCGCGACCGGCTGTGGCACCGACCACTCACACGCCTGCTGCCGCCACTCGAACTGCTGTGGGAACGGCATCGGCTCACTCGGCGGAATCCTCGCCTCCACGTCAGTCCCCTCTCGCGGCCACGGCTGCAACGGCTCCCCGTCCCGAGCGCAACGTGCCGCTGGTCCAATCGAAAGAAGTGAAGGTTCGTGAACTCACCACTCTCGACGACAAGTTCGTCATCGACGTGGCGACCATGCCGCCCGCCGCCGCCAGCTACGTCCGCCGTCATCCATGTCTCTCTCCCGAGTCGATGAAGAAGTGGCATGTCGGCGTCCTGCCGATGGATGGCGGTTCCGACAAACGGGGCTTCAGCCTGCGCGGCCAGATCATCTACCCGGTCCCATCGGAAGACGGCCAAGTCCTCGCATGGATCGGTCGCGATCCCAAGTACGAAGAGAAGGAACGCGACTTCTCGCGACTCACACCCGCCGAGCGCACCGAAGCCTCGGCCCCGATGAAACACCGCTTTCCGAAGGGCTTCCATCGCGGACTCGAATTCTTCGGTCAACAAGCCAGCCGCCTTCAAGAACCGGGCTACCGCGAGGCCATCGCCCTCCACGGCCTGATCGTCGTCGAGGGGTTCAACGACGTGATCGGCCTCGACAACCTCGGCATCCCCGCCCTCGGGATCATGTCCAACCGCATCACCGAAGGCCAAGTCGAAAAAATCACTCGCTGGTCCCGGCAACTCGCGAATGGCCAGGTCACGCTCCTTTTCGACTGCGAACCGACCGGCGACGACGGAGCAAAGGAAGCTCTTTGGTTGCTCGCCCAACGCGGCCTCAACATCCGGCTCGGTTGGTCGCAAGCCATGCACGGGGGCGCGTTCCGAGGGCGACAGCCGGAGAACCTCCAACGCGAGGAATGGCAAACGTTGTTTTCCTCTGCGCAATTCTGAGAGTCGCGTTGTCCGCTTCCCGCAGGCTGTGGTAAGCTGTGGCCATGAACCTCACCAACTCCGCCAGCATTGATGTTCACATTTTGGAGATGGTCGTTGCCCCGGAAGCACCGACGCTGAGCGCCCCTGTTGCGCGGGCCGTCGCTGCTCTCAGTTTCTCCGAAAGTCAGTCGGCGGAAATTCACCGGCTGCTCGACAGGAACAACGCGGGCACGATCTCGGCCCGCGAGCGGGCGCTGTTGGAGAGCTACACGCGGGTCGGTAATTTCTTGAACCTGCTTCAGACCAAAGCCCGCAGTTCCCTGTCTCGAAAAACGGCTCGGCGATGAATTCCCGCCTGCGCCAACGGGTCTGGGAGCGGTCGGACGGCTATTGCGAGTACTGCCTCCTGCATCAGGAGTTCGATCTCCTGCCGCATCACATTGACCATGTGATCGCGAAGAAACACCAGGGAGCGGATGCGGATGAGAATCTCGCGCTCGCCTGCGTGAACTGTAGTTTGGCCAAGGGATCGAACATCGCGGGGCGGGACTCGCGCACCGGCAAACTCGTGCCGCTGTTCCATCCACGCAGTCACGTCTGGAGTGAGCACTTTCGTTGGAATGGTCCCGTGATCGTCGGCAGAACCGCCATCGGTCGGACCACCGTGGCGGTCCTCAACATGAACCGCGCAGATCGTGTCGCACTGCGGCAGATGCTCATCGCCGACGGACTGTTTCCGCCGGAATTCGAGTGAGGTTCACTGCCAACGCCGGATGTCGGACACGCTCAATCCGTCGCGTCGGCGGCGATCACGGCGCGGGCCTTGGCCTGCAACACGCCGATGAAGTCGATCGCCCGGACGCACGTTTCATATTCCATCCGCTCGGCGACCGTCAGCGTCCCCGCAGTGGACTTCTCGGCGAAGTCATCCATTTTTTGCTGGACCTGCGGCGAGGCCCGCAGCTCCGCGATGCGGCGTGCCACGTCCGGTGTCAGGCAACGGCTGACGGGATCAAGCAGCTCGTCGAGGACAGTGGATGGGAAAGGCTGGCTCATGACGGCAGTCTACCACTGTTCTCCATGTGAGAGAGTCCGTCCCCTGTGGAAATGTGTCCGGCGTCGCCATACCGATCGGTGTCCAGTCGCGTCCCGTCGTGCCTGCGGGCACGCACACACCGGGCCGCGTCCCGAGTGGTGCGGTGGTGCTTCCGAGTGGAATGTCGGCACTCGTTGTCGCCCGTCGCATCGCGGGCGAGTCGTGGCGTTGCGTGATGGTCGCGCCGTGGGCGCGTGTGGTGCGGGCACCACGTCGTCGGCCGCGAAGGCGGCCGCGACAGGCAGGGTGCAGCCACGTCGGTCACGAGTCATCGAGTGCCAGTGTGTCGGAAGCCTGCCTGTCGCGGCCGTTAGCCTGCGACGTGGTGCCCCTCTTCGAGTGGCCAGTTCTGGGCTTTCCCAAGCCGCATCCGGGGTCGAACTCCGTTCGCCCTGAGTTCGCCTTTATTCCGCCGGAGCAGGCGATATTCCGGCGCAATTCCGGCGGAATCGAGGCGATTCATCCGCAATTCGTTCGGAGGGGGTGATGAGCGTATGAAGCGGTGCGAGCTACCGGCAGGTGACTCGGTACGTGACTTCCTAAGCGACAATGATGTTGCGTCATTGTCGAACTTCTGTCATCGCGAGCGCCGGGAACTCTTCTGACTTCCACACTGGTCGTCCGGCCCGCAGGGCGGGGCCGGAGCAACTCGTCTCGATCAGTCCCCTGTCCACTACGATCTCGACTGAACAATTCTTCCAAAACACACACGGTGTGTGTGCTTACAAGAGTTATATGTTCTTGCTCGACGCGGGAACATCAGGGCATTCGCAGCAACAAGCCAAACTGGTGATGAGGGGCTTCCTTTCAAGCTCCCACTTCCTTGGGTTCATGGTCCCAATCGCTTCCTTTCAGGCTCCCAACCCGCTTCCTTTGATGGTCCCGGATCAGAGGAATGTGGTCGGACCAATCCCCTCTTGAGCGTGCGGCAGGCGTGCCTCGAACGTGGTCTGAGCCTGCTCGTGAGCAGTGTCATCTCGGGGCCAGTGAGCGAGCCTTGAGCGTGCTCTGGGCGTGCCCGCGAGCGTGCTGCTGAACCACCACATGGTGAGGTGTCGTCGTCCGTCGTTCCGCGCTGCTACGGAACGCGATTCACGCCTTGCCTTATATGAGAGAACGATCTCGTTCGAGACCGACTCGGCTGGTGATTCGAGGACTGTTCAGGGGACGTTCACCAGTCGTTCACTCCGCGTCCATCGACCATGCTCGCGAGCGCGATCACGAACGTGGTCGGTGCATGTCGAACTCTCGTCGAATGACGAGCATAGAGCATGGTCATGACCGTGGCCGGTTCCCGCATCGGGTGAACGTGCGGGGAGTGGCTTTGGCATTGGTTTGAACGTGCCTCGTAGCGAGGCCGAGCGGCGTTCATGAACGTGTCCTTGTCAGGCCGTTGCCGCACCCCTGTCGTGGCGCGTCGCACGACCTGTTCAATCGTCTTGCCAGCGTTGCCCGGCAGGCGTAGTGTCGGACCATTCTCACCTCTTTCGATGCCCGACCGATTCCTCACCATCAGCGACGCCGAGACATTCACCGCCAAGAGCCGCAGCACGTTGCGACGTTTCATCGAAGGTATCGTGAAGGCAGACAACTCGCCCGACCGACACCTGCTACTCCCAACC
>JANMLE010001088.1:0-1817 GCA_031372385.1 Planctomycetota bacterium
CAGCGCTCGTCGTTGGCCCTGCGCGCCGCGGTCGAACGCCACGACGTGCCGTGGTTCGGAGCGTGGCAGCGACTGCGACGCGGACGACTGCTGCCTCGTCGACCGGGAGTGATGCTCGCCGCGCTGGTGCTGGCGGTCATCATCGTCGCCCTGATCGTCGTCCCGGCCGAGTTCACAGTCACCGGGCACGGCGAGTTGTGGCCGAATCTCCGCCGCGACGTGTTTGCGAGCACCTCCGGAGTCGTCGACCAGATCCTGGTGAACCACGGCGACGAGGTGCAGCCGAACCAACCGTTGATCGTGCTGCGCGATCCGGAACTGGAACAGGATGCCCCGAGGGTCTCGGGAGAAATCGCCACCACGCTCGAGCGCCTGCGCGGCGTGCAGATCGCGCGGTTGACGGGAGGCGTCACACCGGACGCCGTCGCCCGCGCCCGCCAACTCACCGCCGAAGAAGAGGAACTCAAGGAGCGACTGAAGACGCTGGAACGTCAGCGCGTGCTGGTCGAAGAACGGCGGCAACGGTTGACGTTGCGCAGTCCCATCGCTGGTCGAGTCCTGACGTGGGACACGACGCAGCATCTGTCGGCGCGTCCCGTGGAGCGCGGACAGTCGCTGCTGACGATCGGCGAAACAACCGGCCCGTGGATCGTGGAGATTCAAGTGGCCGACAAGGACGCCGGTCACATGCTGCGCGCGCAAAAGATTATGGGGACGGCCTTGGAGGTCGAGTTTCAACTCCCTTCAGAACCGGGGCGAATCCACCGCGGCAAGGTCCGCGATGTGGCCCTCGCCTCCGAATCGGATGACAAATCGACCGGGCATGTCCGCGTGGTCGTCGAGTTTGAAAGCAGTCAGGTCGAGCAACTGCGACCCGGCGCCACCGCGATCCCCCGCATCCGCTGCGGCCGGCAATCACTCGGCTACGTCTGGCTGCACGACCTGATCGACGCGGTTCGGATTCAACTGTTGTTTTGACGGGAGGCACCGTGAAGCCAATTCAGATTTCAACCGTTTCATACCGGGTTTCAGATCGCGTCGAGCTTCTGAATTCAAATCATTGCAAATGTCCTGACTCTAACGGATTGCAGGTGTCATATTCTTCGCCCCGACGGGGCCGACGGATATCAGCCCAGGGCAAGCTCGCTTGGCGAGCGCCGCCCGGGGTAGCAGGCACCAAGGCTGTTTGCCCTGAAAGGGCAATGGAACGCCGTGAACTCCCGTGCCCCTTCAGGGCACATCAATTCGTTGAATGCCCCGATCCCAGGGCGGCGCTCGCCGAGCGAGCTTGCCCTGGGCTGGTTTCCTCCGCCCCTTCGGGGCAAAAAACGCGGTACCTGCAATCCGGTAGCGTCAGCAAATCTCAGATTTCAAATTGCAAATTGCAAATCGAGGAGCGGCACCGTCTCTCTACGGTCTTACGCTCGACTTGGGTGGCGGCACTGGCGATCGGCTTGTTGACGTGTTCGTTCCTCCGCGCCGAGGACGTTCACGTCGAATCCGCACTGTTGACGCTGATCGAACATGCCGACATCTCCGCACTCGAAACGGGCCCGTTGATTCACCGTGAGATCGCCGAGGGAGTCACCGTCGACAGTGAGGCGGTGCTCGGGAAGATCGACGACCACGAAGCGCAACTGATCCTCGAACGCGCCAAGACCGAATTGAAGATCGCCCAGATGCTCGTGGCGAACGACATCAAGGTGCGCTTCGCCCGCAAGTCGCAGGAAGTGGCGCAGGCCGAACTCAAACGATCGCTGGAGTCCGTCGAGAAGTTTCCGAAAAGCGTCTCACAAACGGAGCTCGATCGTCTCCGT
>JANMLE010001012.1:0-1044 GCA_031372385.1 Planctomycetota bacterium
CCGCGGCGTTCGAGCAGTTCGAACGGCTCTTCCAGCCGCTGCATCTGCTTGACGATCTTTTCGAGGTGCTCGCCCGTCACTTCGTCCCCGTTGGGAAACACGACCCGGCTGCCGTGCAGACCGAGCGTGATCAGTTCGGCCACCATCCGCTCGTGCGTCTTCACATACCGCGTCTTGTTGCGCTGCGTCACCTTGTAGAGCGGCGGCTGGGCGATGTAGATGCAGCCGTGTTCGATCAGAGCCCGCATGTGCCGGAAGAGGAACGTCAGCAGCAGCGTGCGGATGTGACTGCCGTCGATGTCGGCATCGGTCATCAGGATGATCTTGCCGTAACGCCGTTTCGTGACGTCTTCGAATTCGGCCATCGGCGGAATGCCGACCGCCTTGAACAGGTTGGCGATTTCGGCGTTGTCGAGGATCTTGACGAGTTGCGCCTTCTCGACGTTCAGGATCTTGCCGCGCAGGGGCAGGATCGCCTGCAGGTTGGAGTCGCGCCCGGTGTCGGCCGAACCGCCGGCCGAGTCCCCTTCGACGAGATACAGTTCGGTGGCGTCAAGTTCGCGGCTGCGGCAGTCTCGCAGCTTTTCGGGCAGGCCGCCCGAGGTGAGCGCCCCCTTGCGGCGGACCATTTCACGCTGCTTGCGGGCCGCTTCGCGCGCTTCGGCCGCGAGCAGCGCCTTCTGGCAGATCCGCTTGGCGTTCGCGGGGTGCTCTTCGAGGTACTTGGTGAGCACTTCATAGGTAATGCTCGACACGGCCCCTTCCACTTCCACGTTCAGCAGCTTCGTCTTGTTCTGCGATTGGAACTGCGGATCGGGGATGTTGACGTTGACGACGGCGGTCAGCCCTTCGCGGAAGTCGTCGCCGGTCGGTTCGAACTCCTTGAAGAGGTTTTCCTTCTTGCCGTAGTTGTTGAGCGCACGGGTCATCCCGCTGCGGAACCCGGACAGGTGCGTGCCGCCGTCGGGGTTGGGGATGTTGTTGTTCGTGTAGCAGCGGACGTTTTCGTTGTAGCCGTCGTTGTACTGCAGCGCCAGATCGACG
>JANMLE010001128.1:0-1570 GCA_031372385.1 Planctomycetota bacterium
CGCGACCACCGACATCAGGCTGGCCAGAACAATGTGCTTCCGCATGATGTGAACCCGTTCCTTGCGTCAAAGATGAACCGAAGCCGACCGAAATGTGCCGCCGAGTATAGCGTCGATCGGTCCGATACGAAGCCAACGGGAAATGGGACGCCCGCCGTTCGAGAATAGTTCCCGTCGTTCCGTTCCGTCACCATTCGCGTCGTCCTCATGACGGTACGCGGCAAGCCGCGGTTTCTTGTACAATCGCCTTGCATTGGATCGACTTTGATGCTGGTTGAATTGCCGAGGGAATACGAAGATGCCGTTGTACGAGTATGCCGTGAAGAACCCAGACGGATCACACGGGGAGCCGTTTGAAGTCTTGCAGCGCCTGGGTGAGAAGCCGCTGAAGAAGCACCCGGAAACCGGTGAGCCAGTTGAACGCCTGATCTCGGCCGCCAGCGTCCCCCGCCCGCCGGCAGAGCGGATCAAGGGAGACATCAGCAACAAGAGCCTGGAAAAACAGGGCTTCACCAAGTACCAAAAGACCGAAACCGGCCGGTACGAAAAGATCCTCGGTGACGGCCCCGATCTGATTCGAAAAGAAGACCATGTGTGACAGAGCAGCAGCGCTGCCGACCGCAGGACACATGACAAATTCAGCCGCCTAAAAGAGCATTCGCGAGCGAGGCCCTCGCTAGTGCCGGTTGACGTCTGTCAACACTGCAACTGGCCTATTTCCTGAATCGTGATGCGTCACGTGGGAACTCGAAGTTTAAAATCGTCTCAATTGCCTCATTGACTACCGGAGGTACAGCGGACGAAGGGACACACTGACGCCAAAGTCGAAACACTTCCTCATGTCCTCGCATGCTGCCAGCCATTTGCAAAAGCTCAAATCGTCGTCCGTCCTTGATCGTTTCGCTCATCAGTAACTCCTGTGATTTCAGTTGGGAGATGCAAACACGAAAGAAAACACTATCGCGATCACTGCAATGGCAACAATTGTTCTTTACTGCTGGGTGACCCCAGTTGAGGCACCCCCGGGCGCACCAAACCAGCCGCAATATTTGGCTGTGCGAACTGCCCGAACCCAAGCGGCAATGAACTCAGTCGCGATGAAATGGTGGGTTCACCATCACCAACGGCTCGCACTTAACCAAGTCGCTCAATGGATGCCACTGATTCTTCCGTACTCTCTTGGATATCCAACTGCACATCGCCTCATCGTTAGCAACGCTTTCGACTTTCATCCCTTGAGTTCCATTTCTGAGAAACACGACATCACCGACTGAAATCCGAATTGCCATCGTTGCCACCCTCGCTTGTTTTGGTTCCTTCGATTCAGAACGTGGTTCAACGTTAGCAACGCATCTTGGAATCAAAAACACGAGTTTGAAAAATTCGGGGGATTTCAAGGTGGCCGGGGCAAGAAAGTCTTCGCGATACCACGGCTTTCTATTTCGATCGTGCCATTCGTGGCTTCGCGCGGGCGGGATGGCTGGGGTCGGGCGTCTTCGACTGCCCCAGTCGTCTGATGTTGCGAATGCTAGGGGCTCGAAGACTCGACCCCAGCCACCCGGCCGAATTC
>JANMLE010001198.1:0-1938 GCA_031372385.1 Planctomycetota bacterium
GATGCGGACGGTTGTCGGCTCCCACGAATTCCAGGCCAAACCGTTCCGGGCTGGGGAGGTTGTAATCGAGCTGCACCGTGCCGAGTTGCCATTCGCGGCCGATGCAGTCGCGGACCATGAAGTCGGTCTTGGGGCCGTAGAACGCGGCCTCCCCTTCGCACGAGGTGAAGCTCCAGCCCATCTCTTCGAGCACCCGTCGCAGCGTCGCTTCGGCGCGTTCACAGTTCTCGTCGCTGCCGACGTACTTCGACTTGTTCTTCGAGTCCCGCAGCGACAACTGCACGCGGTAATCGTTGAGGCCCACGCTGGCGAGCACGAACTTGACCAGCTCCAGCGTCGACTTGAATTCCCCTTCGACCTGGTCCGGCGTGCAGAACAGGTGCGCGTCGTCCTGCGTGAGGCCGCGAACGCGCAGCATGCCGTTCAGTTCGCCGGTCTTCTCGTGGCGGTAGACCGTGCCGAACTCGGCCAGCTTGACCGGCAGGTCGCGGTAGCTGCGCGGTTGGCTGGCGTACATCTGGGCGTGATGCGGACAGTTCATCGGCTTGAGCAGATAACGCTCCTGGCTCTTCTCCCAGATGCGGAGCGAGTCGATCTTCGCATCGACGACGCCGCTGAGCGGGTATTCGGTCAACTCCGCCCCCATGACCTTGGCCGATTCGAGCAGCTTCTTTTCGTCATCGACTGAAAAGACGGCCGTCCCCTCTTTGTGCTCGCGAAGTTTGCGAATCCAGAAGTCGACGAGAGCCCCGGCGTCGTGACCGAAGATCGGTGAGAACTGGGCCTCGCGGTAATACGGGAAGTGACCGCTCGTCTCGTACATTTCCACGCGGCCGATGTGCGGCGAGTAGACCGGCGTGTAGCCGCGTTTCAGCAGTTCCTTCTTGATGAAGTCTTCGAGGATCGCGCGGATGGTCGCCCCCTTCGGCAACCACAGGCAGAGGCCCTGCCCGACATCCGGGCTGATCACGAACAGATTGAGCTGCTTGCCGAGCACCCGATGGTCGCGGCGCTTGGCTTCGTTCACCTGATCGAGATACGCGTCGAGATCCTTCTGGGAGAACCACGCGGTTCCGTACAGCCGCTGCAACTGCCGGCCGCTGGCGTCTCCCTTCCAATACGCTCCCGCCACCGACAGCAGCTTGAACGCCTTGACCCGCTTCGCATCGGGCACATGCGGACCGCGGCAGAGGTCGACGAATTCACCCTGCCGATAGAAGCTGACCGTGGGATGAGCGGCCAGCCCGGTGTTGATGTGCTCGACCTTCAGCGTCTGGGACATGCCGTCGACCAGCTTCAGCGCCTCGTCGCGATCGCAGATGAATCGCTCGAACGGCTCGGCCGCGTCGACGATCTTCTGCATCTCCGCTTCGATCCGGGGAAAGTCGTCTTCGCTGATCTTGTGCGAGCACGAAACGTCGTAGTAGAAGACGTGGCCCTTCGTCGGTCCGAACGCCAATTCCACACCGGGCCATAATCGCATGACGGCGCGGGCCATGATGTGGGCGCAGGAATGCCGCAGGATGCCGAGCGATGAAGCGTCCTTCTCGGTCAGCAATTGGACGGGGATCGGCCGCTCTTCGGTCGCTTCCGCCAGGGGCCGCATCACGTCGACGATTGTGCCCGCCACGACCGCCCCGATGGCCGCCGACGCGAGGCGCGGACTGATCGCCTGGGCGACATCCAACGCGGTCGCATGGTCGGGATGCTCGACAACAGAACCGTCCGGCAGTTGAATCGAAAGCATGGCTTTGGGAGACCTCAAACAGACGAAAGTTTCGGCACGCCACTCACTTCGGGGCGAAGCCAGCGGTTTATACGGACTGCCCGAATGAGCGTCAACCAGCGTTCCCGCGAGCGCCAAGGCCATCGCCTTTTGAAATCCGGTCAGGTTGTAGGGTGGGACCAGCGGCGCTTCGCCGCGCCGGCCCACCAACA
>JANMLE010001200.1:0-1097 GCA_031372385.1 Planctomycetota bacterium
GTTGCCGCCGTTGCCGAACACGCCCGCGTCCTGCTCGAAGTCTGGCGCGGCCAACATCTGTTCGTCCACAGCGAAGACCCCGACCCGCGCGACCGCCACAGAATTCACTTCGCCCCGCTCCCGCTCAAATGACAGCGCCCCCGCTCCGCTCCCGGAATCGGCGCAGCTGGTGCCGTGTCCGACCGTCCGCGCCGACCGAACCCAAAATCATCGAAAACCGCGCGCCGCCCCCCCAAAAAATCGCCCGCCCCGCGCCTCCCGCCCGGCTGCGCGCCGTCAACAACGCCTGCGCCAAAATCTCACCGCCCCCGAGCGGCCCGGTGCGCAATGCAGGTTAGCAGCCTGTTGAAAAACTCGTGGAGTACGATTTCATCGTGCTCATTTCCCGCGGAAAACGGGCACGTTGGAAACGTACCCCACCTTTTTCAACGGGCTGCTAGATTTGTGCTCCATCCGCGCACGCAAGCCGGCAATCGTCGGAAGAAGTTCCGCGACACGGCGGCGCAAGGACGAGATCATCGGATGTTTTTCCGATCGGCGGCTCATGACCGGCCGTCTCTGTTCCGCTACGATGCCGCGCGGACTGTTGGCATGGGATGACGTTCGACGCCGGACTTGTCGGGGAATTTCAGAAGATGACTCAGGAACAACACCACGATCCGCTGCACGGCGTCACCCTCGCGATGATGCTGGAGCGGCTCGTGGCGCACATCGGCTGGGACGAGATGGGCCGCATCATTCCGATCCGCTGCTTCACGTTCGATCCCAGCATCAAGTCGAGCCTGACATTCCTCCGCAAGACACCGTGGGCGCGGGCGAAGGTCGAGACGCTGTATCTCGACTGCCTGGACGAGCCGGCCCCCCGACAATCCGCTGAGGAATGAGCGGCACGCGGGTCGCGTGCGCAACAAGAGCCGTTTGTGGGCTGTCCATCTTTGACGTGACCGACAAAAGTCCCCGTAGCACGGACGCCTCGTCCGTGCGTCTGAAACCGCCCCTGACATTCGCGCACGGACGCGGCGTCCGTGCTACGAAACGCTGTCCAAGCGACTTTTGTCGGTCACGTCATCTTTTGCTTCCGAGAGTTCGCCCGGACT
>JANMLE010001266.1:0-9431 GCA_031372385.1 Planctomycetota bacterium
CCACTCGATCGAGTGCTTCAAATGCCGGACGCCCTCGGCCAGCCGGGATGCCACCGTGTTGAGAGGCTCAACCGGGTGGCGGGGGTCGGGACGGTATTTCAAATGGGAGAATCGCTCAAGACGAGTCGGATCAAGCGACGCGGGTTTGCTGGAATTGACCGTTTGAATCCACCGTCTCGCGAGTGCGCCGACGTTTGGATACGCTGTGCCTGTGAAACGTCCCTCCATCGCCCCCTGCCCTTTGTGAACTCCCGTCCGACATGACCGAACTTACCGTCCTCACGAACGCCGACCACAAACCCCGGCTGTATGAACTCGATTCCCGGCAACTGGCGGACTGGTGCGAATCCCACGGGTTCCCGAAGTTCCGTGCCGAACAGATTCGACGCTGGATCTTCGGTCGGCGAGTCCTCGACTTCGCCGACATGCACGATCTGCCCGCAACACTGCGGCAGGCCCTGACCGACGAATTCAGCCTGTTTCCCGCCCGCGTCGACAAGCATCTGGTCGGCAGCGACCGCACCGAGAAGCTGCTGCTGCAACTGCACGACGGGCAGTACATCGAATGCGTGTTGATGCGCGAGACCGAACGCCGCACCGTCTGCATCTCGACCCAGGTCGGCTGTGCGATGGGTTGCGTCTTCTGTGCCAGCGGACTGCTCGGCTTGAAGCGGAACCTGACCACGGGAGAAATCCTCGAACAGGTACTGCTGCTGGACCGGCTCCTCAAGAAGGGCGAGCAAATCACCAACCTGGTCGTGATGGGGATCGGCGAACCACTCGCCAACTTGAAGGCGCTCGTCCCGGCTCTCGACAGCCTGAACGAAAAGGGAGGATTCGGCCTGGGAGCGCGGCGGATCACGATCTCGACCGTCGGACTGCCCGACAAGATCCGCGAACTGGCCAAGACCGGAAAGCAGTACAACCTCGCGGTTTCATTGCACGCCCCCAACGACGTGATCCGCGACAAGCTGGTCCCGGTCAACGACAAGATCGGCATGGCCGCCATCCTGCAGGCCGCCGACGACTACTTCGAAATCACCGGCCGCCGGGTCACGTACGAATACGTCCTGCTGTCGGGAGTCAACGACGATCCCCAGCACGCGCGCCTCTTGGCGAAAGAACTGCAGTCGCGAATCGCGCACGTCAACCTGATCCCAATGAACGGTGTCACCGAGTTACCCTTCGTGGAACCATCGGCTCCGCGAACCAACGAATTCGTCGCCGTCTTGGAATCCTTCGGCATCCCGGCCACAGTCAGAAAGCGCAAAGGCGCCGACATCGACGCCGCCTGCGGTCAACTGCGGCTGATGGCCGAGCAATGAGTAACCCGAAGCGTGAGCGAGGACGCCGTTGTGGGCTCGTCTCCTGACCGGTAGCTGAATTCGCAAGAATTCAGATTGGGGAATCGATCCGAAATCGTCTGAATTCTTGCGAATTCAGCTACCTCCACGAAAACATCGCCACTTCAAATAGCGTGAGCGACGATGCCGTTGTGGGCTGGTCTTCAGACCGGCCCACGCGCCCGACCGCAACGTCTCCTCTTACGCGCCAACGATGAATCCGCCCTCCGAAGGAAACAAATCATGCCCGCCTTCTCTCGTCGCCAACTCCTGCAAGGGACCGCCGCCGCCGTCGTTGGCCTATCGCTTTCACACGCGGCCCACGCCCAGCTCCCACGCGATTCCGCCGACCCGGCCTACCGAGTCAAACAGGGGCGCATCCGCCAGAGCGTCATGGGTTGGTGCTTCAATCCGATGAAACCCGAGGTGCTCGCGCGGCACTGCAAGGAGATCGGACTGGTCGCGATCGAGGGCATTCCGCGCGACGCCTACAAGGCCGCGCAGGAGATCGGACTGGAGATCTCGCTGGTCAGCAGCCACGGTTTCGCCCAAGGCCCGTGCAATCCGAAGTTCAAGGACGAAGTGATCGCAAAACTGACCGACGCCATCGACGTGGCCAAAGCGATCGGCTCGCAGCGAGTCATCACGTTCACCGGCATGCGCTTCGAAGGAATGGACGAGACAAAAGCCGCCGCTGATTGCATCGAAGTCTGGAAAAAAGTCCTGCCGCACGCCGAGCGACAGGGGATCACGCTCTGCCTCGAACACCTCAACTCGCGCGACAACACCCATCCGATGAAAGGCCACCCCGGTTACTTCGGCGACAACGTCGACTTCTGCGTCGACCTAATCAAGCGGGTCGGCTCGGATCATCTCAAGCTGCTGTTCGACATCTACCACGTCGCGATCATGAACGGCGACATCATCCGCCGCATCCGCCAGTACAAGGACGTGATCGCCCACTACCACACCGCCGGCAACCCCGGCCGCGCGGAACTCGACGACACCCAGGAAATCAACTACCCGCCGATCATGCGCGCGATCGTCGAGACCGGCTACAAGGGTTTCGTCGCCCAGGAACTCATCCCGACTTGGAACGATCCGGTAGCAGCCCTGCTCCACGCGGCGCAAGTGTGCGACGTCTGAGGCTGAGCGGCCAAGCGTCGGGCAAGAGAGTCAGATTCTTCCACGCGAACTTCGGTAGCCGTATTCGGTGGCGAACCAGTTGGCGTACCGCTCGCGCGCGGCGGAATTGGTGTTCCGCGAATCATTCACGTGGCCGATTTCGTGGACCAGGACATTGTTGAGATAGAAGTCGCGAATCGACTCGCGCGCCCACGAGAGCGTCCAGATCTGGCCGACCTGTTTCCAGACTCCGCCAAACATCTTGGCTTCGATCAACTGTTGGGGAGTCGGCGGGCGGCGGTAGGTTTCCTGCAACGACGCCTCGATCGGATACAGGTAGATGTTTGGTCCCCACTGCATGCCATACAGCGGAAACAAGCTGCGCTTGCGGGTCATCGCGCTGAACTGAACGACCTCAATCGGCTGCGTGAAGCGGACAGGCAACTCGGCAATCCGCTGACGCACATCTTCAGCGGACACCGGATGCATATAGCCTTCACCGGCCGGTTGCATGACGTAACGAATGGTCGCCTGATCCTGCGGTTCGTACCAGATCTCTGGGGCACAGAAGTTCGCGGACCGAAGGTTGGAGGTTCCGCGCTGCCGGTGCGCGACCGTTGGTCGAATGGAACGGGCGCGCGTCTGATGCATGTCGCCATGCAGGGCGCGCGGGTGATGCTGATGAGTTCGTGTACGGGAAGACATGACGGCACCTTCATTGCCGACGCCGACACCGGGACTGTGAATTGAAACAGCGGCTATCAACCGGGGGATTCAACGCCACGAGAGGAGAGACGTGGGCGGTGTCAGGTAGGCAGGACCATCGTAGAGGTTCGTTCGGCCCGTGAACAACTGTACACTTTAAGTGAAGCGTATCAATTGAGTTGCGGCGCAAGACCGCATGACAGTGGCCGCAACGATGCCGAGGACGGCAGCGGGGCTTTGGCGGCTAACATGTCAGTGCCACCCGCGTTGTGCCAAGAGTCGGGGATCACGGGCCGTTCGCATCGGCAAAACGTGCGGTGAGAATGTACACCGGAATAGTTAACTCATTGCCCAGCAATGCATTGCGATCAATCCCTGTTCCGATCTTAACGGTCGCGCAGGTTGTGCGGGGGCACTTCGGATCAGGGACCGATCGCGCCGACCCAGTTCTGTTCCCCTTCTTTCGCATCGGGAACAGCGCGTTGCACACTCTTATCCGATGGAGCCAGGAACTTGGCGTTCGTCGCATCTGTCGAGGCGAAGGCAAAGCCCTGCTCACCCCGCTTGCCGTTGTTGTCGCACAGCGGAACGATTTCGCCCGCTTCCGGTGCCGCGGGCTTGGGCCGGTCCGAGTAATTCAGTTCCCAGCCGGGCCGGTCAGATGTGAGCATGGTCCCCAACCGCCCCTGATCGTACCCCGCTTGCACCACTCCTTCCGCAGCGGTCATTTTCGTGAACAGGTTGCGGCGAAAGCTGAGATTCCGCGAACCTTCCGCGGGCATGTGTGTGAAGAAGATCCCGTGACGGCCCTCGTGGAAGGTGTTGTTGAGGATCGCGATGTCCTTCCACTGGACTGCGCCTTCCAGGCGGATCGCATCCTGCACCTTTGTGAAAACATTCCCGGCCACGGTGATCTGGTAGGGACCAGCTCCGGAAATCGTCACACCCGTTGCCAGGGGTCCATTCAGTCGGCAGTTGCGAATGATGGTGCCACTGGGATCCCCCTCAGCACCGCTTTGCATGCGAATTCCGATCGCGCTGCTGGAGCCGGCGGCGGGCTCCAGCGTCAGTTTTTCCAGGACAAGCTGGCTGTTGCCGAACGCGCTTCCCTGGGCACCCGCGCAGGCCACACCGGCTTGAGTGAATCCTGAAATCTTCAAACCGCTCAAACGGCTCTCAGTCATGTCCCCGGTGACCTCGACACCGATGGCCTTGCCCGTCGCGTTGATCGTGATCCCTTCGACGACGAACTTCGGGATGTTCTTCAAACGAATGGCCGCGACATCCTGCTGCGGGGCCAGGATCACTTCGCCGTCGGCCACCAGCCTGATCCCCTGCGGCCAGTCGGGATCGACGAGCTTGTCGGCTTTCTTGTCCCTGCGGTTGACCCGGCGGGCGGTTCCGTCGATCGAAATGTTTTCCTGATAGGTTCCGGCAGCGATCTTGATCACCATCTGATCGTTGGGCGCTCCGGTCGGTTCGAACCGGCGACGGACCACCTTCAGGGCATCGACGATCGTCTTGAATTCGCCTTTTTCACCGACAGTGACTTCGCGCTTGTCGGAGGTCCACGGTGGCAAGTTGGCAAGTGGGGACGGCCTTGGATTCGCGCCGCCGCCGAACCAGCCCAGGGCGTAGGCCCCAATCAACAACACGACGACGACGCCACCCCCGATACCGGCCATCACGGGAACCGACAGAGACAACTTTCCTGAACCGGGTGACTTGGGCTTGGCCTTGGGTTTGGGCGGGACAGGTGTCGGAGCCGGTGCTGGTGCCGCGGGTTGGGTGTTGATGACCGGCTGAGTTGCGGCTGCGGAAATCGCACCGAAATCGGGGAACATGAGTTCGGCCGCAGGCTCAGTCGCTGGCTCCGCGGGAGCGAACGACGGCTCCTTGATTTTCACGCTGGATGGCGGCTTGAGGTGTGGCGGCGCGGCCGCGGAAATGATGGAGGATTGCTGCGGCACCTGTCGGGGTACCGGTGCCGCTGAAACTGGCTGCTTCGGCGACGAGCCCGCCGCAGGCCGGGTGGAAACGTTCTGCGAATCGGACAGTGCCGCGAAGAAGTTCGACAACTCCGAATTCTCCGCGACCGGTTCGGGCGTCGACACCGCCGGTGGCAGTGTGAATTGTTGCGGCGGTGGTTGGGCAACCGTGGTTTGGAACATTGCCGTCGGCGGTGCCGCGATCGGCGCGGCAACCGGCATGGTCATGACCGGTTGTGCGACGGGAACGTTCATTCGCTCGTTGGAAGTCTCCGAAGAGCGCGTTCCGAAGATTCCCGAATGAGCCGTTCGCCAATCCGGATCGGCGTTCGCGTCGATCCACGCGAACAGGGCATCCGCGTTCTCTTTGGCGGTCGAATACCGATCCTCGGGCTTCTTGGACATCATCTTGCGGACGATCGCCGCCAGCGACAGGGGCATGTCCGGTCGCAGAGACTCCACGGCTGGCGGCGTCTTCGTCTGATGCGCCATCAACCGCTGAGCCAGTGTTCCCTCTGTAAACGGGGGGCGTCCGGTCAGCAGGAAGTACATCGTGCAGCCGAGACCGTAGATGTCGGCGCGGGCATCCACGGTGTGACTGTCGAGCGCCTGCTCGGGAGCGAGATAGTCGGCGGTTCCCAGCACCTTTTCATCGTGGCGGATCGTGAGCGCGTCTTCATCCTCGTCACCGGTGAAGAACCGGGCCAGTCCCAGATCGAGAACCTTCACGACGCCGTTCGGATCGACCAGCAGGTTGCCCGGCTTGACGTCACGATGCACCATTCCCGCTTCGTGGGCATTATGCAGACCCAGGGCCGCCTGTCGGATGTATTCCGCGGTGTCACAGAATCCGAGCACCCCCTGGTTTTGCACCAGTTCCTGGAGGCTGAATCCCTCGACGTATTCCATCACCAGAAAGTGAATCTCGTTGTCGCGATCCACCTGGTGGTCGACATCGTACGCCCGAACGATGTTGGGATGATCGAGCGACGCGACCGCCTGGGCTTCGCGGTGAAACCGTGCCAGATACGATGAATCGGTGACTCGTTTCGTCGGCAGCACCTTGAGCGCACAGCGGCGGCGCATCAGCACGTGTTCGGCGAGATAGACGGAACTCATGCCCCCCTTGCCGAGCAGCGACAGCAGGCGGTACTTGCCAAGGAAGTAACCCTTGTGCTTTCCCTGCAACAGCTTGTCAGACTGCCAGCGGGTGATGATGCCGTTGGCCACTAGGAAGTCCGCCAGTTTGTGCGAGTCGTCGGGGCTGCCTCCCTTGGCCGTGTAGTCCGCGACCGATCGCTGCAGCCGGTCCGCTTCGATCAGACCGCTCTTCTTGAGCACTGCGATGAAGGTCTCGACATTAAGCTTGCTGGACATCAATGGTTGTGCCTGCCGCGACCCGGCGAGTTGTTGGATGGTGTCCCCGCGGACGATTCAACCCGGTAACTGCCCTTCAGTACCGATGCTTCCCTGCGACGACCAGCGAACCCTGTTCAATCCGATGCGACCACTTTCAGATCCGATGTGACATCTTTCAGAAACGGGTTCCCGAACCACTGGTCAGGCTGCAACGCGATTGCGTAAGCTACCGTCCGATTCGCGGGGTTTCCAGTCTCTGTTTGTGTCGCGCGGCGCGGATTGCGATCTTCGCCGCCGGGAACTTGCGGTGTGGGCCCCGTTCAAAGAATTCAGTCGTCCAATTTCGGAGAATCATGATCGACGGGAACGAGTCCACACGGACCTTGAAGAACGAACGTTTCGCCACCGCGGGATCGATCACACTCGGACTGGGGCTCGTTCTGATCCTGGCGCGTGCCTTGGAAACGGCCTTTGGAATCCCGGGCCTGCCACGATCGTGGTATCAGAACGACTGGTTGTGGTGGCTGGTGGGACTGGTGAGCATCGGCGCGGGATGGCGACTGCTCATCCAGTCGGAATCATTTGATCCCGGCGAAACCTGGAAGCCGAGCCAGTCGGGACGGCGCTTTCACGAACTGGTGCTGTACACGCGCGACGGCTGCCACCTGTGCGACGACGCGGCGGAAATCCTCCAACACCACCGCCGCTGGCTGCCACCGACGACGCTGATCAATGTGGATTCCGATCCTAAACTGGTCGACCAGTTCGGCACTTGCGTCCCGGTCGTTGCCCTGGATGGAAAAGTCCGCTTTCGCGGTCATGTCAATGAAACACTGCTGCGCCGATTGATCGAAGGGACGCCCCCCGTCCCGCTGTGAATTCCACACCATCACTCCCTGACTGCGAATTCCGCTCTGGAGGTCGACTCGATACCATGAGCCCGCAAACTCCGGATGGATCGAGACCACCTTCCCGTGCAACAAACGGATTCCTTTCATGACTGCCACTTCGCGCATCCTGATCGCCGATGACAACCTCCAAAACTGCGAACTGCTGGACGCCTACCTGGCCGACGAGCCGTATGAAATCGCCATGACCCACGACGGTCAGGCGACGCTGAACAAGGTCGCCGAGTTTCAGCCGGACCTGATCCTGCTGGACATCATGATGCCCAAACTCAGCGGCTACGAAGTCTGCAAGCGGCTGCGCGCCGATGCCGCCACGCGCGACATCCCGATCCTGATGGTGACGGCCCTGAACGAACTGGGCGACATCGAGCGCGCCGTCCAGGCCGGAGCCGACGATTTCCTCACCAAGCCCGTCCACCGGCTCGAACTGACCACGCGCGTCCGCTCGCTGCTGCGGGTGCGGCACCTCACCAATCAGCGCGACCGCCTGCTCGCGTACCTCGAAGAAGTCGACGGGGAAGCGGTGAAGTCACTCGGCTTGAAGTAGCCGTCGCGCGACGCGGCCGGGACAGAGTGCTGACGTTCTCAATCACGGAGCGTCCGGTCCGTTGGGTCTTGTCCCCTCGCCACACCCTGTCTTCATGAACGGATTCTGGCGGCAATTCTATTTTCGCCGCCGCCAATAGCCGGGACGACGCCTGTAGTGTGCAACGGCAAGGATGACGACACGGTCCGGGCAAACCTCAAAGACGAGTTGGTATGGAAAACGATCCAACGGGCACCGGCGGACCACGCGCTGGCTGCGATTCCACTCTTCAAATGGGTATTGGTCTGGACCGGCCGCGACAGAGTCCAAGGCACGACTGACTTCCGTGAGGAACGCGTCACCCAGCCCCGCCTCGCGCTCTTCGTACCAGCGGGCGCCATCGACCAGTTCACGTTCGGCAAGAGCGAGGAAGCGAACCGGCATCAGTTCGATCCCTGCGCCAAGACCTCGCGCGCCCGGCGGAGGACGTCGGCCGCCGTTCCCTCGGCCAGCTCACCCCGGTCGACGGCCGCGAGGCGTGCGTCGAGTTCGGCCGACCAGGCCGCCTCGGCGTTCAACGAATCGCCACCCGGCTCCAGACTCTCGATCAACCAATGGGCGAGCCGCGCCCGGTCCGGACGAGGAAGTTCCAACAATGCTTCCAACAGTTCCGCAGTGGCGGCCATGAGATCAAGCCTTGCAAGAGAGCGGTCACAAAGGGTCGGTCGCAGTCTAATGCGGTCCCGAATCGTCGTCAAATTTCTGCCCTCGATCGTCGGCATGACGAAGAGCCGGCACATTCGGGTCTCCGCCATTCGTGTTGAGAATCGAAGATGAAACCTTCGGTCAGCAGTGAAGTCGCTCGGCTTGAAGCAGCCGACGCGCGGCAGACGGGTTGCCGAGGATCGCAACCTGTCACACATCTCTTCAGACCGCACCACGTGGCCACCGGCACTGACGACGTGGACCCGCATTGATCTCTGTGTGGCCACGCTCTTGGCGAGCGTGGCCACATCACTCCAATTGCGGGTCCGCTCAGAACAGTTCCGCGATCGGCCGCCCTGTTTCGAGCATGCTTGTGGGCCGGCCAGCCGGGTTGGTGTATTGCAGGTCCAGCGGCATCCCCAAGTATTGGAACAGTGTCGCCAGCAGGTCGTTGGGCGAGATCGGACTGGACTTCGGGACGTCCCCCATCACGGTCGATTCGCCAATGATCCGGCCCATCTTCAGGCCGCCGCCGACCAGCACCTGATTGCCAAGCTGCGGCCAGTGTTCGCGACCGCCGTCCTTGTTGATGTGCGGCGACCGTCCGAATTCACCGACGATGGCGAGCATGACCTTCTCATCAAGACCGCGGTCGTACAGATCCTCGATGAAGACCGAGACCGCGTGATCGAATTCGGGAGCCAGCTTGCGCATCTCTTCTTCGATCGTGCCGTGATTGACCGATGGGTTGGTGCCGTGCGAATCCCAGCCG
>JANMLE010001270.1:0-3917 GCA_031372385.1 Planctomycetota bacterium
GAGCCGTGGGTGGAGTGGCGAAGAAGACGCATTAGCCCGGAGGGCGATACCTCGATCAAGGTTTTCCGGCTCTCCGCCATGCCTGTTGAACACCACCCGTGAGCGCCAGGGCGCTAGCCGCCGGTCTGCTGGAAATCACCGGCGGCTAGCGCCTTGCCGCTCACGGGTGTTGTTCAACAGGAATGGCGGAGAGCCGTAAAACGTTGATCGAGGTATCGCCCTCCGGGCTAATGCGTCTTCTTCGCCACTCCACCCACGGCTCGCGCCGTGGGCTACGATCTGCCGCCCTTCGGGCTGAAGAACTGTCGTCAGCCTTCAGCGACGAGACGGCCATGTTATCGCTACAGGTTTTATGAAAACGTACGAAGTCGGTTCCGTATTTATTCTTGAGATTTGCACTTTGCACTAATCACTTCTCACTTGGCACTTCCCCGTTTCTCAAGCATGGTCTCGGGATCGAATTCCCGAACTTCAAGTGAACCGCCCCCATGAGTCAGCGTCCCAAGAGCTCGCAGTCCGTCGCACTGTTTCCGTTTCTGGCGGTGCTGGTCTGTACGATGGGTTCGTTGATCTTTCTGTTGCTGGTGACGACCCGCATGCTGCACGATCGCGCGGCCGATCAGGCTGTTGTCGAAGCCGCGCCATCCGTCCCGCAACTTCCGCTGCTGAGCGTCCCGGCATCCACTGCTCCGGATGAAGATCCACCCGGTCCGCTGGCGACGGTCATTCCAATTGATCCGGAAGCGGAGCCCGCAGAACCCGCGCAGGATGTTCGTGCCATCGCGCTCGAGCAACGACTGCGCGAGTTGGATGCGTTGGTCGCGCGGTGGAATGGGCGGTTGAACGACTTGGCTGCGGCCCGCGAAGAACGCGTCCGGCTGTTGGCTCAGCGTCAGCAATTGCAGAAGGGGGCCGCGCAGCGTGTGGCGGCGATGCAGGACGAACTCCAAACACTGGAGGTCAAGCTCGGTACGATGACCGGCCAATTGACCGCCTCGGCGTTGGGAACCGGCACCGTCAAGGAACGGATCGAACTCGAAACACAGATCCGGGAGCTGAAGCGCCGACTGCGCGCCGCCCAGCAATCGCAGGCGGGTGACAACAAGTTCGAAGTGGTCCCGTTTGACCCCGTGTCCGGCACGTCGCGCCGGCCGATTCTGATCGAGTGTACGGCCGAGGGTCTGCGATTCCTTCCCGAGAATGTCACGATCACCCGGGGGGATCTCGCGGGATTCACCCCCAGGGTCAACCCGCTGATTGTCGGTGCGAGTGCCCTGATCAACTACTGGACCTCCTGGAATCTCCGCCAGGAGAATCCGGGGCGCGAACCCGAGCCGTACGTGCTGCTGCTGGTCCGGCCGAATGGCACGATTGCGTATTACGTCGCCATGGAAATGCTGCGTGACCTCAAGCAGCCGCACGGCTATGAACTGCTCGAAGAGGACACGGAACTGCAGATGCCCCCCGTCGACGCCGGCGCGAAAGCCGCCCTGGAAACGGCCGTCAACCGCTTGCTGGCCGAACGAACTCAAGTCCTGCGACAGGCGGGACTCGGTCGGTTCGGCGTCGGTCGCGGCGGTGGTGGGGCAGGGGGGGGCAGCGGCGGCAACGTCGCAGGAACAAACGGCGGCAATTCGAACCCCACGGCCGGAACACGCGATGTCGGCTCCGGCCCGAATGGCAACGCGGACTCATCGAGAAATCAGTCTGGCCAGCCCAACCAGTTTGAATTGGCGGACATCACCAGCAAGAACGACGCCGGCGATCACAGTTGGGATCGTGTCGAAAACTTCGAGGGACCGCGGCGCGGCGGCGATGCGCGCGGACCGGTGACCAAGCCAGCCTCCACGAAGGGATCGGCCGTCGCGTCACCGGGGAATGCACGCAACGGGGCCGGCGCGGGAGCGGGCACATCCTCGGGCCGGTTTGCTGTGACCGCGGGCGGCGACTCGACAGAGCCTTCCCAAGGCAACCCGGCCTCCAAGCCCGGTACGGTTCCCGCGTCACCGGGGTCGCGCGATCCCGATGGCATCGAGCCGCTCGACGATTCGGCCAGCGAAGGTTCGCCCAATGATGACGCCGCGCAACCACCGGGAACCAACGCCCGTCCGGACATCGGTCTCGGTTCCTCCGGCAATCGTTCGTTGCCGGTCGACGATCAGCGCGGCAGGAAACGGAAGTCCACTGACCGCGACGCCCCCGCCACTCCGGAGGATCTGGCTCATCGGCACTGGGGCCTGGCCGATCCCGGCGCGGCCATCGGACTCGAACGCGAAGTCCGCATCGACATCGAACCCAAACGCTACGTCATCGGGAAGAAGCACGCCGTCGCGATCGGCGAAGCGGACACGCGCGACGACACGTTTGCGAAGATCGTCACCGTGCTCGACCTGCAGGCCCGCGACTGGGGCAAGCCACCGCAGGGCTTCTTCTGGAAACCAAGCCTGCGGTACGTCGTGGCCGACGGGGGTGACGCGAACTACGAACGGGTCCACACGCTGCTCGAACGAGCCGGCTTGTCCAGCACCCGTGAGTTCCTCGACGAACACCGCGCGGAGTCCACCGACAAACCGAAATCCCCGACCGAGCCTGCGCCCGCGGTCCCCGCACCCAAGCCCGCTGCTCCGAAACCGCCCTTCCGCCTATTTCGGGGAATCTTCCAATGAGCCGCCGCCGTGAATTCGAAATCATGTTCGGTTCCGATTCCTTTCTGGATGTCGTCGCGAACATTGTCGGCATCCTGATCATTCTGATCGTGATCGCGGGAGTCCGTGTCAGCCAGGCTCCCCCCAAACTGAAGACCGCTCCGGCAGCACCCGCGCCAATCGACTTGCCTCCGCCGCTCGATACACCGGAGCCGGTTGAAGCGGAGTCTTACGACCCCGATCCGATCATGGCGGACGTCGCACCGGAACCCGACCCCGACACGCCCCCCGAGCCGTTGCCGCCACTGCTTCCCCCGCCGGAACTCGTCGCCCGCGCGCAGGAGCTGGAGGCCGAGATCGCGGCGATCACCGCGCAGTCCAAGAACCTCGGCGAGTCCCTCGCCAATTCCAATCGCATTCAGGCGGAACTGGACCAGCGACTGCAGACGGCGCGCAGCCTGATCGAAGATCGCCGGAGCGACATGAACGCCTCAACGGCCCGCGATGCCCAACAGAAACAGGATCTGGAACTGACGCGGCAGGCACTCGCGCGGCTGCTCGCCCAGGTCGTTGCCGCGGAAAAGAAATCGCCGCCGGTCGAGAAGCTCGAACACCGCATCACGCCCGTCAGCCGCACGGTCCTCGGCCGCGAACTCCATTTCCGATTGGAAAAGAACCGCGTCGCCGAAGTCCCGATCGAAGCCCTGGTGGAACGGCTGAAGGAACACATCGAACGGCGCAAGGACTGGATCGTGAAGACGCGCCAACACAAGGGACAGGTCGGTCCGATCAACGGCTTCAACCTCGAATACATCATCGGCGTCGATGTGATCTCGGGCATCGAGGAACTGCGGGCCGGAGTCGGCGGTTACCGGATGAGCATGCGCTATTGGGAAATCCAACCCGAAGAAACCCTGCGCGGCGAACCAGCGGACGTGGCGCTCTCACAGGGCTCGAAGTTCTATCAGGCCCTGCTGAGCGCCGGCACCGACACCACGCTGACCTTCTGGGTCTATCCCGACAGCTATCCGCTGTACCGCAAGCTGCAGCACTTCGCCCACGAACAAGGCTTCCCCGTCGCCGGCCGACCACTCCCTGATGGCGTCGCCATCTCGGGCTCACCCAACGGCACAAAGTCCGCCAGCCAATGACGCCCGGCGAACGGATGCTGCGCGGTGGCGAAGATCAATGAGTCGAAGAATTGCAAAGTGGACGTTTCCGACAGAAGTGGTGAGCCGGGCGGCGTAAGCCCCCGGACTCTTGCGATTGCTA
>JANMLE010001271.1:0-2614 GCA_031372385.1 Planctomycetota bacterium
TGCGGCCTGCATTGGTTGCTGGCGAAGACGGAAGGATTGCACCTCACGACGGACGATGCCGCGGTCCGCCGCGCCACGTCGCAATACATCATCGATCTGGCCAACGCCTGCGCGGACCTCGGCGGGACCATCATGGTCTTCGGCTCTCCCGGACAGCGCAGTCTGCAACCCGGCATGGTGCGCGAACGAGCGTACGCCAATGCCGCCGAAGTGTTCCGCGCCGCGATGCCCGTCCTGGCCGATCGCGGCGTCACGATCGCGATGGAACCGCTGACTCCGAAAGAGACCGACTTCGTGAACTCGTGCGCCGATGCGGTGGAGCTGATGGCGCTCGTCGATCATCCCAACTTCGCGCTGCACCAGGACGTCAAGGCGATGCTTAGTGAGTCGACTCCGATACCAACGTTGATTGAGCAGTACGCCGCGCAGACGCGCCACTTCCACGTCAACGACGACAACCTGCTCGGACCCGGCATGGGTCGCACCGACTATCATCCGATTCTTGAAGCGCTGCGCCGCACGCGCTACGAGGGATGGGTCTCGGTGGAGGTCTTCGACTACCGACCGGGCGCCGAGTTCATCGCGCGCGAGAGTCTGCAATACATGCAACGCGTGCTGCGCGAACTCGACTCCGCCGCGAATGCATGAGTCGCCCACCATCGATCCGCGCCCAGCGCCGCGCGCCAACGATGCGCGATGCCGTCATGCGGGCCGTCGGATCGCGCTGCAACGAAAAGCCTGTAAACACAGTCTTTGTGTTGTGACCGCATCGCGTTCGCGCATGATGGCCAATCCGCCAGCAGCGCGCTCTTCGTGGTTGACGCCTGTTGTTCGACCGCGCGCCGGGCAACGCGAGATCGGCGCAGTGACCGCGCAGCATCACAGCGCGCGGCGGCATGACGTCATCGCGCGATGGACATCATCAACTGGTGACGAGCGCGCGTCGTGACCTCGCGCGCTGTTCATCAGCGCGCACTGCGCGCGCTCGCGCAAACTTTTGCAAAACGCGATTTTTCTCGTCTTCATTGCATGGAATTGGCTTGAAGTATTTTTCGAAATACGTAGGATGACGCCCAGTTTGGTGTCAGGCCATTTGGATCAGTGCTGTCAAGTCAACGTCTTCGAATTGCTGCCGCGATTCAGGATGCACTCGACAGACCCCGATGACCTGACACGCGGCTTGTCAGGGTTGACAGGTCGAACGGATTCGATGGTGACTTGTCCTGCCGATTGCTTAGCCCGGTGTGCCAACGGCAACGACAGTCACGCAAACTTCTGGAAGGAGGACTTGCAAGTGGCAAAGAAGAAAGCAGCAGCGAAGAAGGCCGTGAAGAAGGCGCCAGCGAAGAAGGCCGTCGCAAAGAAGGCCCCAGCGAAGAAGGCCGCCAAGAAGGCCGCCAAGAAGAAGGCCGCGCCCGCCGCGCCGTGAGGTCTGACCTCGACGGTTTGAGCTCTACGGTCTGAGCTCGATTGCTACAACGAAGGAAAGAGGCGAGTGGTTTACCACCCGCCTCTTTCCTTTCTTTGTTCGCCGTGCTCCGTCGTTCGACTCACCAAGTCGAACAGTTCGGCATCACTGCGAGGTGGATGAGTGATGCCGGGCGCGGCCACTCGGCCGATGCCGCACCGCTGACCTGATTCCCTCATTGACCCCGGTTACAATCGGCTCATGAACACCGTCATCATTCCCGCGACCGATGAGCGCCGGATCACCGCGCTGCGATTGTTGTTTGCCCGGTTCCCCGTCGAGGAACAAGAGACCCGTCTGCGCGACGCACTCGCTGCGGGCGAACGAGGAACCCTGGATCTGCGGCATCTGCTGTTGGCCGAGACGGAGGGACTGCCCGTCGGGGCCGCGCTGGTGATGCTGCAATCGGACGGCATCGCGCTGGTCTGGCCCCCCGTGATCAGTTGCGGGGCCGCGGACGTGACCGTTGTCGAGGATCTGTTGATGCGGCAGATCTGTCGGCGGATTGATGCGGCGTCCGCGCGGCTGAGTCAGTGTCTGCTCGCCCCGGACGACGAGGCCGATGCCGCCGTGCTCGGCCGACATGGCTTCGAACGGGCCACCGACATGTTCTTTCTCGCCCGCGCGATATCGAGCGCCGATCTGGTCCCTGATGCTGAGACTCGAAGAACAAATGGTCCGGTCTCGTTCGAAACATACCGGCCCGAGAACGCGGACCGCTTCGCGCGCCTGGTGGAAGAGACGTACCGGGGCAGCCTCGACTGTCCCTATCTGAATGACATCCGCACGGGTGACGAGGCGATCGCCAGCCACAAGTTGTCCGGCGTGTTCGACCCGGAGCGTTGGGCTCTGTATTCCGTCGATGCGAAAGATGCGGGAGTGCTGCTGCTGGCAGATCATCCGGATCAGGACGCCGTCGAGCTGGTTTACTTGGGCGTGGCACCGGATTCACGGGGGCGGGGCATCGGTCGCCGCATGCTGCACGAAGGGTTGAGTGAGTCCGCGCTCCGCGGCCGGGCCGTGATGTTTCTCGCGGTGGACTGTGAAAACCACTTCGCGAACTCGCTTTACAGCGAATTTGACTTCGCGGAACTGGCGCGGCGGCGGGTGATGTTGCGCCGCCGATCCGGTTTGGCACGGCAGTAA
>JANMLE010001290.1:0-5790 GCA_031372385.1 Planctomycetota bacterium
GGCGTCGTCGGACCGCAGCGGCCGATCGTCGTGACGTTCGATCTCCACGCGAACCACACGCAGCGGCGAGTTGATGCCGCCACCGCCATCGTCGGCTTCGACACCTACCCGCACATCGACATGGCCGAGCGGGGGCGCGAGGCCGCCGATCTGATCGTGAAGACTCTGCGAGGCGACGTCCGGCCGGTGATGGCTCTGCGTCAGATCCCGCTCTTCTGGAACACGCCGACTCAGGTGACGGCCCATCCGCCGATGAACGAGGTCATGCAGCGGGTCCACAACATGGAGACTTGTCCCGGCATCCTCTCCATCACACTGGCGACCGGGTTTCCGTGGGCCGATGTCCCCGATGTCGGTGCCAGCGTGATCGTCGTCGCGGACGGAGACGACTCACTCGCGCAGACCACGGCAGAAGAACTCGCCTCGTGGATCTGGGACAACCGCGAACGTTGGCACACGCCACCGAAGTCGGTCCGCGACGCAATCCGCGAGGGAGTACAACTCGGCCGCTTCCCGATCGTCCTCGCCGATCATGCGGACAACACGGGAGGCGGCTCGCCCGGCGATTCGACCGAAATCCTGCGCACGTTTCTCGAACTCGGTCTGACTGACGCGCTGCTCCTCTACATTGTCGATCCCGAGGTCGCGCAGCAGGCTCACGCCGCGGGAGTCGGCCAACACATCACGGTCTCCGTCGGCGGCAAGTCCGACCCGATCCAGGGCCCGCCGGTCGAGATGACCACCGAAGTGATGGCCCTCTCGAACGGAGACTTCACCTACGACGGCCCGATGTATGCGGGCCTCACCGGCAACATGGGCTGCTCGGCATGGCTCAGGCAGGACGGAGTTTCGGTCGTCGTCGTCACCGCCCACGAACAACCGCTCGGCCCGGCCTTTGCGAAGACACTCGGCATCGACTGCCCGTCGATGAAATACATCGCCGTCAAATCCGCCGCCCACTTCCGAGCCAGCTTCGAACCCTTCGCCGGCACGATCCTGAACGTCGACGCCCAGGCCATCCACACCCACGATTTCAAAAAGCTCCCCTACCACAACCGAACCCGCCCCGTCTTCCCGGTCGAAATCCCGCCCCAAACGTGAAGTCGCGAGCGATGCGGCGGCATCGTCCGACGATGCCTACAGCACGCGACCGGGGAAGAGCGACTTCAGCCTGCTTTGGAAAAGTGCTGCGATCTTGTTGAAGCCGGCACTCGATGGGTGCAGTTCGTTGTGCCACGAACTGGTGACGGGTGCCAACGTCCCTTGCGTGTTGATGAATGTGACATTGCTTCGGCCCGAGGCGAGCGCCGTCAGCATCGCTGCGAACTGAGTCAGCATGGCCTTGACGACCTCAATCGACGACGGGAGTCCCGGAAATCCGCGCAGGTCGAACGTCGGTTTCATCCAGGGCCCGAAACCGCAGACGCCCCGGCCGTCGGGAATGGCAAAGTCATAACCGTGAAACACCAGATGTGTGGTTGGGCTCAGCGTGTCGCGCAGCGTGATCAAGTCTTCGTAGCCGGCGCGGACCAGTTCAATCGCCGCATCGAACCGCTCCTTACTAATCAGATTCGGTGGCGGAACGGTCGCGTTGAAGTCCTTGATCCACAGCGCCATCGGGTTGCCGACGATGTCATTGCCTCCTCCCGAAAACAGCAGCACGTCCCAGCGCCCGCCGGCTGGCGAGCCGTTCCGGAGTTGCTCGGCAAGGATCTTGCGTTCTTCAACTCCCAACATGTTTCGCACTTCGTCGCCGGCCTTGGCCAGGCTGAGAATCGGCACACCCAGCAGCGACTTGAGTCGCGGAACAACACCACCGCCGAAAAAGGGAATCGGATAGTCAAACCAGGAATCGCCCTCGGCGAAAATCTGCAGGGGCAGTCCGCCCGCCGCCGCTGCCGGTACTGCGGCGGCAGCCAGGCCTTTGACGCCCCGACTCTTCATGACCGACATTGTCGCTTTGTACTCGTGAATCCGCCGTTCATTTTCGGCATTGATCTGGTCATCGAGCTTTTGCCGCTCCTTGGCGACGGATTCATGCGTGGCACTTCGCTTGGCTGGCGCCGCCGCCATGAGAGCCGCACGCTGCGGAGCTTGAGCCTTGGCGAGGGCTTCTGCCTCGGCCAGTGTCACCGGTCCGCTCGTCACGGTGACGGCCGCGGAGCGTTTGACGGCAGCGCCCTTTGAAACCTTCTTGTGAGTCCCCTTCTTGACGGCGACTTTCTTGACCGTGACTTTCTTGACAGTGACTTTCGTGACAGTGACTTTCTTGACAGTGGGGCGTTGCCCGGTGGCAGCCGTCTTCTTCGCCTTGGCCATTTCTGGACTCCAGTTCATGAAAGTGGATTGAGCAATGTCGCAAAGCAAAGTCGTTCAGGATCTGCCTGCCAATTGGCGGATTCACCATCGAAGACTCAGGCACCGCCAGACCTCGGCATTGCCGAATGAACAACCGATCGAACATTAACGGTGTCGCATGATGAATTGCAAGCGGCCGCCGCATCACACTCTCTGTCGTCGGCCAGCCCGATTTGATCCAGGGCCCGCCGGTCGAGATGACCGCCGAAGTGATGGCCCTCTCGAACGGAGACTTCACCCACGACGGCCCGATGTACGCGGGCCTCACCGGTAACATGGGCTGCTCGGCATGGCTCAAGCCGTCAGAAGCTCGCCTGGATCTGGCTGCGAGCCGGTTCTTGACGGCATTGATCCAAGGCAGATCGGATGGCGTGTGCGGACTCGACTTTGAGCCGTGCAAAGGCGGATGTCTCGACGCGGTGGTCATCGAGTCGATAGTCGGCCTTGATCCGATCCGAATGCAAATCGCCAAGCAGCGAACCCGCGCGAACCGCATCCGGTTGTCCGGAGCTTTGCAGCATTCGAGCCACGAGCACGTGAGCGTTGGCGTTGCGAGCCACCGGATGGCCGATGTCTGCCAGGAACTCCCCGGCCAGATGAAAGGCCCCGTAGTACGCGCGACTCACGGCGCTGCGAAGGGACGCGGGCTCGGCGGACGTCGCCAGCCGCCCCGCCAATTGAATGAAGTCGTTGCCGTTCATGGTCGCGGACAAACCGAGAGACGGAGACCGGGGAACCGGCCGGGAAACTCCCGAGCCACTCGCTCGTGCCACTCGCATTGTCGGCGGATGATTTCCCGCGGCTCGCCGGTCGCCTCGACAGTCAACACCACCCAACTTTCGCGGGGAAATTCGGGGTCGGACATCCGGTCAACCGTGACGTCACCGGGAAACAGTTCCCCGGTCAAACGCAAGATTTCGCTCCAATCGACGGGCGAGCCCAATTCATCCACCGGCGGTCCGACAATGACGAGAGTCATGCGTCAATTCTCCTGAAACCAGTCGACCAGGGGAGGTGTTCCCCGCATTTCGGGTGAGTCCGATTCGATCAACCCCCGCTTGCCGTCGTGGACCTTGGTAAACCGGATCTTCAGAGAAGTCGAGTGACAGGAGTCGAGTCGGAAGCCGGAGTCAACACGCAACACAATACTCGCCATGCCCGCAACTTCCCACCACCGACGACCAGCTTCATCACACAGATGCGCTGGTGCCCAGAATTGCCTGACCCCGGTCCTGTCGCACAACCGAACGGCCTGGCTGCAGTCGTCCTGGCGGAGATCATGATTGCGTTCGAGGAGGTTGGTGCCGCAGGGGAACTGGTCGCTTCGCTCGTTGTCGGCCATAAAACGGGGGTGGCGGAAAAACATCGCGCTCGATTTGACATGGCTTGATCCCGACCTAGAGTTGCCCGACATCCGTGATCAGTCATCCCTATGTGCTCGAAGGACAATCAGACATGGACTCAGCATTGATTCTGATGGGACGTATTGTGGGGCCGTGCTCCTGGATTCTGCTCGTGTCGGCGGGCGTCGTCGGGCTGGTGGCTTTGGTGAGCCCCAAGACGTTCCGGCGCGTCGCTGAATGTGGCGGTGCCTGGTGTGATTCCAGCAAGGTGCTGGCACGTCTCGACAAGCCGATTGATGTGGATGCAATGGTTCTGCCCCACAGCCGGCTGCTGGGAGCATCCGTGCTCGCCGCCGTCGCGGTTCTCTGCTTCCAACTCGCCGTCCGCTAACCGCCGGTTGAAAAACGTGGGATAGGCTTCCAGCCTGTCGTTTCCATCAAGGAATCACAGGCTGGAAGCCTATGCCACGTAGTGTTTCAACAGGCGGCCAAGCCAAGCGTGTGCGCGTGACTGGCGACAAGTTGATCGCCGTCACGACTGGTCGTTCTCATTCGCGCAGGGCAGTGACACCGCGGTCGCCGCAGGCTTCTGCAAATGCCCCGTCGGTGGTGATCACCCTGCCGCCGCGCTCGATCGGCGATTCGGCCGCTTCGATCTTCACCGGGACAGGCCCCTGGACGATTTGGCCGCAGGCGGGATCGATGCCGATCTCGGCGATCCCCTTTTCGCTGAACCACGTCTCTCATGCCGAGGCGAAGTGTTCGCAGAAGCGGCAGACTCCGCGTGCTCTATGCCTCGGCGGCCACCATCACGGCATTGGCTCTTCCGCATCACGTTTGGGACGGTCGCAGCGACTCGGTTCCCGGTTTCGTGTTTGATCCGCATAATGCCCGCCGCTCCTCCGCCCAAGGTCTCGCGACAAGAAGGAATATCCCATGCGTCAGGTTCGGTGGTTGGTTGGTTTGCTGTCGCTGCTCTGTGTGACGATCGAGTTGCCCGCCCAGCAACCGAAGCCGCTGATCCCGCACGCGCAGGACAAGCCGCCCAACGATCCGCGCGATCCCCAGACCGCCGCGAAGATGATGACGGTGCCGGAAGGCTTCTCGGTCGAAGTCGTCGCGGCCGAGCCGGACATCGTCAATCCCGTTGCGATGGCGATTGATGAGCGGGGCCGGTTCTGGATCACCGAGTCGCTCGAATACCCGCGCAAGTCGCCTGGGCCGGGACAGGATAAAGTGAAGATCCTCGAAGACACCGATGGTGACGGGAAGTGCGACAAGTTCACGATCTTTCTCGACGGCCTCAACATTCCGAGCGGCATCGCGGTCGGACACGGCGGCGTCTGGATCGCGAACTCGCCCGACGTCCTGTTCGTCCCCGATGCCGATCGAGATAGCAAGCCCGACGGCCCGGCTCAGGTTGTCGTCACCGGCTTCGGTCGGAGCGACACGCACGAGCTGCCGAACTCACTGACGTGGGGACCGGATGGCTGGCTGTATGGCCTGAACGGCGTCTTCAACTACTCACACGTGAAGTACTCAGAGACGAACCCGAACTACAAAGCGGATCACAAAGGCTGGCCGATCACCTGCGCGATGTTCCGCATTCATCCGCGGACGCGCGAGTTCCAGGTCTTTTGCGAGGGGACGAGCAACCCGTGGGGGATCGCCTTCAACGACGAGGGCGAAGCATTCGTCAGCGCGTGCGTGATCGACCATCTGTGGCATCTGGTCGAGACCGGCTACTACCACCGTCAGGGAGGACCGTATCCGCCGTTCACGTGGAAGATCGACAGCATCGTCAAGCACAAGCATCAGAAGGCGGCCTATTGCGGCATCCACTACTTCGACAGCGACGCCTATCCCGAGCAGTACCGAGGCAAGCACTACATCGGCAACATCCACGGCGGCTGCATCAACGTCGATCGGATCGAGCGGGATGGCTCGACCTACAAGGGCTTCGGCGAACCCGACTTCCTGACGGCGAACGATGCGTGGTTCATGCCCGTCGTGCAGAAGACCGGCCCCGACGGCTGCCTCTACATTCTGGATTGGTACGACCGCTACCACTGCTATCAGGACGCCAACC
>JANMLE010001291.1:0-1410 GCA_031372385.1 Planctomycetota bacterium
CCCACGACATCCAAGCCCGCAGCTACGCCGGGTATCAATCCCCGAAGTACTGCAACCAATTCCCGTTCACCGAGGAATCAGGCCCGGCCATGTGCGAGGCCATGCTGCGAACCGTCGAACGGTGCCGGTGAGTGACGAGTGGTGAGCAAGAAACGAGTGAAGTGCCGCGAGTTGGTAGTGGTACAGTTTGAAGTCGGCGGATGAAAATTACCGTCGCGACTCGCCGGAATGAGAACCGCCCCGGCGACAACCTGGGCACGTTCGTTTCAAACGAGGTGAATCATGAACGACTTCCGCCAGAACGGCGCACGCAATTTGGTTTTTGAGATCATTGGCCTCACCTGCTCAATGTTCGCTGGAGCGTTTATTGGAACACTCCCTAACGGCAACGGGATGGGCTTTTTCAGTTTTATTCTGCTTTGCTCCGTCCTCGGATGCGTGCTCTGGTATCGTCGCGGAAAACGAATTCTAAGTAACATCGGCCTTTGTGTGCTCGCAATCATCTTGTGGTGGCCAGTCGGGCTAGCAATTCGCGATGCATTCCGCGATTGGCCGTAGGCCAAACCCCACGCACTTCACTCTTCTTCCGCCCCCTCTTCCGCTTCCGGCGCGACCGGCATCTCTTCGGACTTCATGAACTCGCGCAGCAGCGTCGTCGCGTAGACGCCGCTGGGGAGCGTGAATCCGAATCGCAGGCCCGCGGGATCGGCGGTGATGTTCAGTTCGCCCGGTCGGATCACGAACGCGCGGCGCGTCCCCGTCATCAGGTTCATGTACTTGGAAAAGTGCTCCGGACCGAGACCGCTCCAGGCGAGCAGATCATCTTCGCGTTGCTGGGGAACTCCGGTCGGCTCGCGCATTTTCAAGCCGAACATCGGTCCGGTGGCCGCGGTTTCGCCGGCGTCATAGCGGGGTTGTTCCGCCGACACATCCGCGGCGATGAACTTGCCGCCCGAGGCGACGACTTCCATCACGTCGCCGGCCAAGACCGTGTTCAAGAGACCGTCGGCCAGACGATCGGCCAGCGCGTGGTTGAACAGGTCCGACTGCACGGCCGACAGCGACAGCCGCAGCAGGAACCGGCGCTGAGCCCCCGGAATGTCGCGCGACTTCTTGCGTCCGGTCAACAGGTCCAGACCGAGTAGCAGGGTCTCGCCCCCGTGGCCGAA
Organism: Planctomycetota bacterium; assembly: GCA_031372385.1. Classification (GTDB taxonomy): domain Bacteria; phylum Planctomycetota; class Planctomycetia; order Planctomycetales; family Planctomycetaceae; genus Schlesneria. The sequence continues at coordinate 1,170 of JANMLE010001291.1, forward strand.
TCGCTGGGCTCCGTAGTAATTGGGAAACCCGCACTGACGGATGCGATCGGCGATGGCTGTCGCCCGCTCGACGGCCGCTGCATCGACATCGCGAATCAGGATCGAAAACCGGTTGCCGCGCAGATGTCCGGTCTTCAGCTTGTTGCCATGCTGGGCGGACCGCAGCACGTGGATCGAATCGGTTTCAATCAGCGGCACATCCGCCGCGAGCTTGGCGGGCACCGAGAGGTATTGGCGCGTG
>JANMLE010001318.1:0-6983 GCA_031372385.1 Planctomycetota bacterium
GGTTCCTCGACCTGCCGCGCCCGCGATTCTGTGACGGCGGGCGGACGCGGTGCGGTCGATTCCAATTGGTTCAAGGCCGCCACCAGTCGGTTCCATCGCGCCAGGTGGGCCGGGAGCTTGCGCGACGGGCGGGCGAGACCACGGGGAAGTCGCGCGGCGATTTGAGACTGCAAATCCAGGATCAGGCGGCGATTGGCCGCCGCGGCCCGCGGATCGTTGCCGAGTGATTCCTGCCGGGCGAGCAGCATTTCGAGGCGATCGAGCGCCGCGTCCATCCACTCCAGTTGTTGAGCACCATCACGGCTGATCGTGAGACTGTCGCGCGGTGGGATGACAGTCACCAGCGTCCGGCGAACGTCGATACCGACCGGATGCGGCAGTTGCTCGCGCCGGGTGAGCGCCAGTCCCGCGGCTTGTGACCGGGGCAGTTCCCACATCAACACCAGGAGCGACTCGCGCGCACCACCGATGAGCGGGATCTGCAGTTTTCCATCAACGGGAACCGGTAGCGACAACGGTCGTTCGTCGAGGAAGACCGCGACCGGATGCAGTCCCGGCGGGATTTCGAACTGGATGGCGTCACGCGACTGCGAAAGATAGGCGCGGGAGATTCCGTGACGTCCCCCCTGCTCTGTCAACCACAGCGAATGATCGAGCAGCCGGATCTCGGGCTGATCCAAATGCGTGATGGTTTGACTGCGGCGCAAGCGGATCGGAGTCGCACCGAGTTGATACTCGGCCGCCGGCGTTTCGGTTCTGAGGTTGCCGAGGATTTCCGCAGCCCACGTTGGCGATTCGTCTGGAATCAACTCGGTCCCCTCCAGCGGAGTCCAGGCATCGGCGGGGCTGATCAACAGGTGCAGTTGCTGTGACGTGACCTCCTGCGGTTCGGGGAGTGGCAATTCCCAGTCGCCCTTGGAAGGCTCTTCCACAACCGCTTCAAACGAGATCAGGACTTCGCCGGGATCCTGCATCAGATTCAGATCCAGCCGCCGCGTTCCATCCACCGGGTCATGCCAGTTGGCTTCCGCGCGGTCGATGAGGATTCGGGCCGGATCGAAGCCGGCGGGGAAGTGAACGCCCATCCGCCGGGGCGAATCTCCTTCGGGGGTGAGCTTCAACTGACCGGCGAGCTTCCATGTCGATCCCTCGCCGCGCGTCATCGCTGCGGCGACGCGGGCCGTGCAGCGGGCCTGAACCGCCGAGACGCGGATCGAGGTCTTCGGGTCCGGATCAGCCGTCTGATAGCGGGCCACCAATTGCGGGCCGACACCATTGTCGGCCTCGTCACCGGGTTCAAACGGGGGGACTCCGCGCGGCAGCGTCAGATCGACTTCCACATCGGGATCGTGCGACAGTTCCCAGCGGGACTCGACCAACTCCGCCTCTTCGCACCGGACGAATGGTAGCGGCGTGACACGACCGTACCGGGTGGGCAGACTCCCCTTCAGGACCAGTTGCTGAATGCCAGTGGTCTTGTCACTCAGGAACAGCACGACCCGCGTCGGCGCGGTGCTGATGCGGTTTTCGGACCAGCGCACCAGACGCTCGGCTCCTCCTTCGACCACCGAGATCGACTCGATCTGCAATCGGCGATCGACCAACAGGAAGTGCTGATAAACAGGGGCCTGCGATGTTTCGAGCCGCGCCGAAACCGTCCATTCCAAACGCCGCTTCCCCACGAGTCCGGACTGGTTCCACGAGAGCACCCTTCGCCGCGGGATCTGTGGAGTCACCGTGAACTGCGCGGTGGAACCCTCGCGCGGTTGAAAGACAAACTGCAGGCGGCCGGTCGGCGGCCCGTCTCCCCACGCCTGCAAAAACTCCTGCGCGGAAACGGTGGTCAGCAAGTCGGCGTCGAGGTTCTGATGTTCCAAACGGTATTCCAACGGCGCACTGACCGACCACCAATTTTGAATCGTGGTGACCCGCAGGCCGGGGCTGCGCGTCAGTCCGAACTGGGGCAGCGGCAGATGTGTGATTCCCTCGGCGGCGATGATCAGGATCGTTCCTTCGACGGTGAACTTCTGACGCTGGGGTTCGCTGAACGTGATCCGCAAGCGGGGTTGTCCCTGCGGACCGCTGATAACTTCCGTGCGGAGCAGATGTGGAGCGCGAATATCACCGTCGCGAATCAGGCATCTGGCGGGCAGGTCCACATCAATGAAGTCGAACTGACTCTCGATCGGTTCACACCGGACGCGGAACCGCAGTTCACCATGCGTCGCCCGCAGGTCCAAGAACTGCAATTGCGAGACTTCGATTCGTTGCGGTCTCGGCTCCGGTGGAGTCTGCGACCAGCGGACATCAATGCTGGTGGAGGAACCGACATCAATGTTGAACGTGCGCTTGTCGGGTGCCGTTTCCGTCGAGCCCTGTGCTCCGGTGATGTCGAAGTAGACCGCCGGTTCGGGCAGTGTCAGCGACCAGTGCGACGCCGCCACGCCGGGGACTTTGGCCACGAAGCTGCCGCCCAGCGCGGTCCTGATGCCGACGCGCTTCAGGTCGAGTTCAATGTCGAACGACGCGGTATGAACGGCGGAATCGGCGGGATCGGACTGGTTGCGCAGAGCCGGAGTCCAGGTCACGACGAATCCGCGGCCATCGGGAGCGATCTGGGCCGGCTGCGGTTTCCCGTTGATCTTGCAGGCCTCAGTGCCGGTCAGAAACGAGTTGGCAATCGGCAGCAGAATCTGATGGTCCGCCGATGCGTCGAGGACATGGACTCGAAACTTCGCCTGCAATGCATCGCCACCGTTGGGACTGGCGGTCACGCGGTAATCCGCCGAGGCGATCAACGAACGCGGGGATGGCGACTTCGCACGGGCGGCCTCCCGGAGCGACGTGAGCAGTGGCTGCGGCAGGTAGACCAATGTCAATTCCCGCGACGGCTTGCCGTCCGCGTCGACCGGAACAAGCACGGTGAACCGCGTCGGACGCGCAGCGGGTGATTCGGCGGGAGCTGCGACGGTTGCCGACGACGACGGTGCGGGTGCGGGCGATTCCTGCGCGAAGCCCGTGACCGTCACGAGGCTGACCAGAACGATCAGGTTGCGCGCCGTCCCCCAGTCAAAGCTGCACGTGCTGCCGAGCGGGACCGAATGGGATTGATCGCGGCGGGGTCTGATCAGCGACCGGCGCGGCGACAGCAGCGCGATCACGGTGCCCGCGATCGCCCCGCCCGCAACCTCGGCATACGGCGACGGAGCAAAGCAGGCCCCGGCCAACAATGCGGCCAGCCAATAGGCGGCGAGCCGATCGCGATACTTCCAACCGATCATCCGCAGGACGATTCCGATCATCAGGTTGACCACGAGCGAGATCCAGGCCATCAGCCGGGTTTGTCGTGTCTGCCATGTCACCAGCACGATTTCGGTGGGGACGACGGCCGAGATCGATTCGTGAAATTGCCATTCCGCGGGTGCGATCAACTCCTGACTCAACTCACCCACCACCGCGTCCGACGCATGGCTCGGGCGCGCCAACTCCCGCCACGATTCGATCGCCAACGGGTTGAAGAACGGTTCGTCATACGGCCGGCCCAGGGGACCGAAGATCCGCTCGGTCCAGGCGGATGCCGGCAGCGACCGGGTGAGTCGCACACCGGCCGGCTCGGCATACAGTTTGACCGACGGCGGCACCGCGAATTCCCACGCGAACCCCAGCACCGTGGCCGACACCTGCGGCACGACGATGCGGTGAACGTCACGGACTCCGCCGCCGTGGGACGGGACGCGATAGAGCAACTCGACGACATCGCGCTGCGTGGCATCCAAATCGGACAACAGGAGTTCATCATCCTGCCGGTTGGGAACGGTGGCCTGCCCGGCGATCGTGACCTGTTGCAGGATGGCCGACGACGGCAGACGGATGCGCAGCTCGTCGCGCGCCGTGCCGTTCTCCAACCGGATCCGCGCCCGGTACAAGTCAAATCCCTGTGGGTTGGCCGACAGCAATGACCGCAGTCGCAGCGAAACCATCGTGGGAAACTCGCGCGACCGTTCCGGGTTTCGCAGTGTCAGCGACAACTCGGCGGCCGGGTTGTCGAACGACCAGGTGCGGGACTGCTGGTTCGCAATCGCGTTGATGGCGGAGGGTGGTTCGGAGTCCACCGATTCATCGGGTGCGACCTTCGCCGGCAGATTGTCGAGCGAGTTGGTTTCGACGAGCAGATCCAGCGACGCGGGGTGAGTCAGCGTGACCTGAGACCGGCGGTCTGTCGACTGCGGCACGATAAGCAACGCGGGACGCGACGGCACCTGCCAGCGATTGCCGCGCCGACCTTCAATCTGAATCGGACCGGTCGGCAGCGGTGGCAACCGCAGCTCCCAAAGCTCGCCCGTCGCGGGGCAATTCCAATCGGCGTGCTGGGTGGTCGGCAACCGCAGGGCGATCAACTCCCCCTGGCGCGGCGCAAGAATCGACCAGCGAATCTCGGAGCCCGGTTGCGTGAGATAAACGAGCAGTCGGTCGAGCGGCGCTCCCTCGGACTGGCAGCGCACGCGGTACAGCTCGGTGAATTCGGCCGGCGACGCCGCGATCACCGTTTCACTGGTGGCCGCCATGCGGCGCAAGCGCGACACCAACTGCATCGAACCGCCGCCGTCAGTGGATTCGCGGCGATACCAGAATTCACCGTGGTTCGCGGCCAACCGGCGCGGCCGGATCGCCGACACCGAGGACTCGTCGGGCGGAGACACCCGTTCGAGTCGCGCGTCATCGGACATGAAGGGCGAGAACGCGGTGGGAAGGATCAGTCCGAGTGTGCTTTCCACCGAGTAACAATTCGCCGGATGCGGCAAGGGGATTGGAAAGGATGTCCCCGTCCCCGTCGGACGCCGCCGGGTGAGGACGCGAATGGTGCGCGGGACCGTCGGGGCCAATTCTTCCAGGAACTCTACCGACAGCAGTGAATGTCCGCCGGGTTGGGTTGTCGCATCCCATCCGGCCAACCGGGCCGTTCCCAACTCGGATGCCAAGCGAACATCGGTAATTTCCCAATCCGGTGGAAACTGGCACTCGGTCTGAAAGATGCCGCCGCTGGAGGCGATCCACGTCAGCTCGGAAGTCAGTGTCCAAGCGGAGTCGTTCACCTCGAACAGACTGAGGAACTGTGCCGTCAACGAGGCCTGTGGACGTCCGACGTCCAGCACCAGTTGGGCATCGGGAAGCATTTGCAGAAACGTGTAGCTTTCCCCGTCGGGAGTGGTGGTCGCCGGCGTTTGCTGTCGAAATCCCGTGGGGCGGAAGGATCGAAGCTGCAAGGGAGCCACGATGGTCAGCGTGTGCCGACCGCCGACGAAGACCCCGTCCTTCACCGCAATCTGCGGCGAGACCATCGAGTTCGGTTTTTGGACCGCGACACCGTCGATGCGGATCGGGCGGCTGCGTCCGAGCAGCGGACCCGGCAACTTCACGTTCAACGTTCCCGCCGCCTCGTTCTTGCCAGGCCGGCTCCATTGGAGCGGCACGTCTTGTCCGTAGGTCACGGCGTAGATATCGACACTGGCATGAACAGTGAAGGTCAACTCGGTGACTGGCGCATCGAAGACCTCCACCTGGAAGACCGTTTGAAACCTCAGATCCTGCTCGCGAACGATGGCCCCCAATTCGTGCTCGAACAAGATGGTGGGCGACAGCGCGGCCTTTGGTTTCATCGACGACATCGCGATGCGACACCGTCGTTCACTGCCGAGTTGGATTCGCCAGACCTGCCAGTTGGCGTCGGAACCCTCGTCGACGCGCCGCGCCTCGGGAGTGGATCGAACGTGTTGATCGCGGGGGACGCGCAGATCCAATGAGGAAATCGCGGCCGGGGGAAGTTGCAGATCGAAGTTCAATTCATCGGAAAAACTGCGACCCGCGGCGCTCCAGTGCATCTGGACTTCACCGTGCGGCGCATCCGCCAGCAGCCAGGAATCACCCGCGTCATCCGTGCCCCACACGGCGGAACGGTCGGGCCAACTCATGTCCCTCACCGCCAGATTGAACCGGCCCAGTGGCAGCAGCACCGGCTCGTTCCCGACACGCTGCACGGCGAGGCGCGCGCGGCCATCGCGGAACGCCTGACCCGTCAATGTCGCCGTGTAATGCGCGGAGGCCAGTTGGGCCGGTCTGGGACCGGGCTTCTCGACTTCGCTGCTCTTCAGCAGTTGTTCAAACTCGTCGCGCGGAATCGCGGTCAGCGACTTCGCGTCGCGGAACCAGATGTCCGGACGATTGGCAGGGACGTCGATCCGCAGAATCTTTCCCTCGAATCCCGTCGGTGCCGTCAGTCCTGTCGGTGCCATCGGTGGCGCGGCGCTGGCACGACCACCGACGTCGAGATCACCGCGCACCAGCGCGAGCATCAGTGTAATGACCGGTGCCAGAACGAGGAGAGCCTCCGCGACTCGCCGGCCGGCGTTCCGAAGGGTTGGCGTCATGACACGCCGCTCCCAGATTCGACGCGCATCCCCTGGCTGCTGTCAGGAATGGATGACCGCACGGCTGTCGATTCATCGGGGTCGGGCGAGTCGAACAGATCGGACCGACTGCCGTGAGCAGCCGCCAGTTCGGCCGGAGTCGGCAGCGTCAGGATGGTCGCGCCATGGGACTTTCGGAACCAGCCTTCGATCAGCACCGCCGTCACGGGAAACAACAGACCGGCGATCATCGGTTGCATCAACAGTTCCAGCGGAGCGGCGTTCCACAAGCCGATCGCGGCCAGGATCAGCCCGGCCCCCAGGACCGTCAGGATGTGACGCAACACGCGAACACGCAGCAGGACGAATCCAAACACGAACGAGATCCCGGCACCGAACAATACGACCATCGGGCTGCTGAGAGTCCGGAAACTCAGCGCACGCGGGGCACCGATCTGACTGAACGTATAGAGATTGCTCGACAATTGGGGCGAGTTCAGATCGATCGGCGCATTCGATTCCGGACCGGAATCGGCGCCAATCCAGACCTGCAACTGCCGTGGTTCGGGGTCTGAGACC
>JANMLE010001323.1:0-1445 GCA_031372385.1 Planctomycetota bacterium
GGTAGGGAACACGGATGGGGACGAACGCGGTCGGGCGGTTGTCGATCAGATACTGGTGGCGTTCGATCTGACTCCGTTGAGTGCGGCGCGGCCCGGTTCGTTGTCGCTGGGGGAACGGTCGCGGCTGAGTGTCGCCAGGGCATTGGCCAGCGGAGCCCGGGTGCTCGTAATGGACGAACCGTTGGCTCATGTCGATGCCGCGCGGATCGGCGAGTACTGGGCGACGATCCGTGCGCACTGTACTTCCACAGACACTTCGCTCGTGTTTGCCACGCACTCGCCCGAGGTCGTGCTGCGTGAGGCGAGCCAGTTGCTTTGTCTGACCGATGGCCGACTGGCCTACGCCGGGTCCGTCGATGAGCTCTATCATCGGCCCGCGTCGCCCGAATTGGCGGCGATGCTGGGGCCGGGAAATTGGATGACGCCCGAGGACGCGGCGCGATGGCTCGAAGGAGCAAGTTCTTGGGGGACTGGGGGCGAGTCTTCGAGGCCCCAGCCTGCGGGGGTGGTGTCCGAAAATTTTGGAGTCGGTAAGGATGCCGATCCCAGTCACACATCACAAAAAAGTGGAACTACGGCTGTCGGCTGGTCGGCCATCAGCATTCGGCCAGAACGGCTGGCTGTGGCGACCACTGATTCCGGTCGCTTCCGGGTGGAAGCCGCGCGGTTCGCAGGTGCGAGTGCGGAGGTCGATCTGGTGGATGAGCGGGACGGCGCGCGGCGGACGTTTGTGCATCGGCCAACGAGTCCGTCGTTGCGGCCGGGGGATCGCGTGCTGTTGAAGGTGCTGTTGCTGTTCATTGCCGCGCTGGTCGCCGGCTGCGGTGACGGAACGACGACGGTCCTGCCCGTGAAGAATGAATCGGTCTGGTCGATGCCGTCGGACGGTCCGCGCGTGCCGGCTCCGCGCGGGATGACGGTGTCGGCCGACGGGGAATATCTGGTGCTCGACAACGCCGGACGAATCCTCGTGTTCGATGCGGAGGGCAAGCTGCAGCGGAAGTGGTGGATGCCCGAGTATTCGGTCGGCAAGGCGGAGGGAGTGTGCGTGCTGAAGGACGGCCGGATCGCCGTCGCGGACACGCACTATCACCGCGTGGTCCTGTTCAATCACGATGGCGAAGTCGTCGGGATGTTCGGCACGCTGGGGACCGGACCGGGGGAATTCATCTATCCCGTCTCCGTCACCCAGGACGACAAGGAGAACCTGTACATCTGCGAGTACGGTCGCGCCAACGATCGATGTCAGAAGTTTCGACCCGACGGCACGTTCGTCACGCAGATCGGTTCGTATGGCACGGACGACGGCCAGTTCCAACGGCCCAGCGGCGCGGCATGGTTTGACGGCCGCCTCTACATCGTCGATGCCTTCAACAACCGCGTGCAGGTGTTCGACGGGGACGGGAAACTGGTGGCAATCCTCGGTGGTTCAGACAACCAATCCG
>JANMLE010001344.1:0-5447 GCA_031372385.1 Planctomycetota bacterium
AGTTCCCTTTGTGACGCAGTTGCGGCGGACTCAAAATCCATTGGCCGGCGAAGTATCCGAAGAATCCCGCGGGCAAGCCAGAGAGATCGTTGGAAATCTCCCCGGTCACGTTGGGATCGGCGCATCATGAACTCTCGTAGCATGGACGCCTCGTCCGTGCGAGCCAGTTTCACAGTGGATCACGTTTTGCCGCACGGACGAGGCGTCCATGCTACGGTTTGCGATCGCCAAATCCCGGCAGTCATTCCTGCGCCGCCCCTTGGTCAATCGCACCGCAATTCCCGGTTCGTTCCCGTTACGGCGGGGGCGAGTCGCCGACATTCGTCAGTGCCCCGTCGCTGCCGCCCGGCGATGGGCCAAGTGTTCGGGATTCGGATGTTTCTGCCTGATCCATTGAGGCAGCAAACCGCCGGCGAACATTCCGATGAACGAGGCCACCAAGCCGTAAAGCTGCGGCGGAACCACGGTCCACAAGGGCAGCTCCAGTTCGGCTTCAGCTTCGGCTTCGTGGCCGGCAACGATCCCCGGCGGTTTCACGTCTGCACCCGCAAGCGCGTCGGCCTTTGGTGCGACGGTGGACTTGGCGTCTTCGACCCGAGCCGCGACCGACTTGGCCGCCGACTCCTCCAACGCCGCCACCGTGGATTTCTGCAGCGATTGGACACCCAACCACACGGGGACGGCCAGCACGATCGAGAAGATCGCCGCCTGAGTCGACGCATGTTTCCAATAGATTCCACAAACGAGCGGGACGAACGCGACGACCAGCGTCACGCTGTAGCCGCTTTCCACCAACTCGTACATCGTCTTGTTGGTGATGATCGAAATCGTGGTCGAGATCACCGCGACGACGACCAGGAGACATCGCAAAACCAGAAGCATCGACTTGTCGCTGAAGTGCTTGATAAACGGCTGCAGGACGTTTTCGGTGAGCAGACTGGAGGGGGCGAGCAGCGTGCCACTCGCGGTGGACAGGATCGCCGAGAGCAGCGCGCCGAAGAACAAGACCTGGCACCAGATGGGGGTCTTGTCCAACACCAGCATGGGGAGGATCTGCTGCACCTTGCGGACATCCTCCTGCTCGAAGAGTGCGGCGTAACCGGGATCGATCACGACGGCGGAGATGGCAATAAACATCGGGACGAACGCGAAGCCGAAGTAGAACAGGGCGCCTCCCAGCGTGCCGAGGAACGCCGTCCGTTCGTTCTTGGCGCTGGTCACCCGCTGGAACACGTCCTGTTGCGGGATCGACCCCAGCGCCATCGTGATGAACTCGCCGACAAACACCAGCCATGCCGCCGCCGTCACGTGGGGGAAGAGATTCAGCTTTCCGTCCCGATGCGCGGCGGCGATCACCACGTCGAATCCACCCGCCATGTTCCCCAGCAGTGCGGCGACGTTGAGCAGCCCGATCACGATCGCCGCCGTCTGAATCACATCGGTCAGCGCGACCGACCACATCCCCCCGAACAAGGTGTACACCGTGACGATGGAGGCTCCGATGATGATCGCCTGCGTCAGGGAGATCTGGGGGAAGAGCACATTGATGACCAGCCCGAGCGCCGACAGTTGGGCACTCGTCCACCCAAGATACGATGCGGCGATCCCCAGCGATGTCACCACCTCCACGAGCTTGCCATAACGGGCGTGGTAGTAATCGCCGATCGTCAGCAGTTCCATGCGGTAAAACGTGCGGGCGAAGAAGAACGCGACCAAGACCAGGCACAGCGACGCACCGAACGGATCGCCCGAGACATGCCCCAGTCCCTTGTGCGCGAACTTGGCGGAGACCGACAACAACGTTTCTGCCCCGAACCACGTGGCAAACACGCAGGCGAAGTTCATGTACAGCGGCAGCGACCGTCCCGCGACCATAAAGTCGGTCGAGTCCTTCACCCGACTCGACGCATAAACCCCGACCGCCACCGTGGCGGCCATATAGACAATCACACACGCAATCAGCATTGTCCGCTCCCCACGAAAGCCCGACCCACGGCTGGAGAAAATCGGCGGGTATGTTAGCAATCCCGCGGCGGAATCAACATTGCCGGAGTGACCGTGGAAGTGCGAAACGTTTAGCCGCTACGCCAACGGCGTGCGCGCATGCGGGAGTCACCCGTCTCTTGCGCGCACGCCGTTGGCGTTGCGGTTAAACGAAAGAACGTCGCACTGCTTGCCGCGTGCGGTATCGAGTCAATACCCGACCGCCGCGCCGTCCTTGCGGGGGTCCGTGGCTCCCTGCAACGTCCCGTGTTCGTGGTCGATCAGGATTCCCTGGTAGCCGCCGTACGAACCGGTCGCCTTACCCAGCACGTGTCCCATCGCCTCCAACTGGCGGAGCGTCTCCGCCGGAAAGCAGCTCTCCAGGAAGACCGTTCCACCGTGGGCATCTTCGGGAAGTCCGGTCGGTGTCGCCGAACCGCCGTGACGGATGCGACTCGCGTCACCCGCCATTTGCGGGTTCATGCCGAAGTCGATCATGTTGACCAGCACTTCGACATGCCCCTGCGGCTGCATGTCGCCCCCCATCACTCCGAAGCAGAACCAAGGCTTGCCATCTTTCGTGACCATCGCCGGAATGATCGTGTGAAACGGCCGCTTGTGTGGTTCGAAACGATTGAGGTGCTCGTCGTCCAATGAAAACAGGTTGCCGCGATTCTGAATCGCAAACCCCACCTTGCCGGGAACCACCTGCGAGCCGAAGCCGAAGTACAGGCTTTGAATCAGCGAACAGCAGTTCCGGTCCTTGTCGACCACGGTCAGATAGATCGTGTCGCCGTGTTCGAGCTTCGGATCTCCCGCGGCGATGTTGACCGCCGCCTTCATCGGATTAATCCGCGGACGCTGCTTGTCGGCATAGGCTTTGGAAATCAGTTGCGCCACCGGCAGCTTCTCGAACGCCGGATCGGCATAGAACTTCGCCCGGTCGGCAAACGCCAGCTTCTTGGCTTCCACCAGCAGATGGACGTACTCGGCACTCTTCGGCCCGAGCGACTTCAGGTCGAATCCCTCGAGCAGATTGAGCATCTGCAGCGCGGCGATCCCTTGGCCGTTCGGCGGCAACTCCCACATGGTGTAGCCCCGGTATGTGGTCGAGACCGGTTCGATCCAGTCGCTGGTATGTTCGGTGAAATCACGCAGGCTGAAGTATCCGCCGTTGGCTTCACTGAACGTCACGATCTCCTGCGCGATCCGTCCCTTGTAGAAGGCGTCGCGTCCGTTCGTGGCGATCTCGCGATACGTGGCCGCCAGCTCCGGCAGCGTCATGATCTCACCATGCTGCGGAGCACGACCGTCCTTCAAGTACGCCCGCTTCGAATCGGGCCACGCCGACAGACTCTTGACCGATCCGCGCCAACCGCTCGCGATGATTTCACTGACGGGAAACCCCGACTCGGCGGCGTCGATGCTGGGACGCAGCAATTCGGCGAGTGGCCTCGTTCCGAACCGGGAACGCAGCGTTTCCCAACCATCCACGCAGCCCGGCACCGACCACGACAGCGGCCCGAGTTCCGGGATTTGTTTCATTCCCTTCTCGCGAAACACGTCGCGCGTCAGCCGGTACGGGCTGCGACCCGAGGCATTCAGCCCGTACAGTTTTTTCGTCGTGTTGTCCCAGTAGATGACGAACAGGTCGCCGCCGATCCCACAGCTCATCGGTTCGACCACGCCGAGCATCGCGTTCGTGGCGATCGCGGCGTCGACGGCATTGCCCCCCGCTTTCAAGATGTCCAGACCCGCCTGCGCCGCCAGCGGATGACTGGTCGCGACGATTCCGTTCTTCGCCACGACAACCGACCGGCTTTGGTTGGAGAACTGCGCCGGCCGGTCGTATTCGGCAGCCTGCACCGCCGGAACGAATTCAACCGCCATGACGAGACTCCAGCACAAGGACACGATGTTTCGAGACGGGTGGGAGTTGTTCACCGTGGCAGGCTCCGTTGATACGGGTCGTGGGAGGACGGGACTGGGCGAAGTAGAACATGCCGCGCCGCGGTAATCTACCCTCCCCCGCAATCGTTCCGGGATTATTTTATTTTTGTCCCGTGGCTCCGCCGAGGGCACCGCCTCGAAGACGACAATCACACAGGCCGTGGCGATTGCGACACGTCCCGTCGGCGGAGCGACGGGACTACGGTAGGCTTTCCCATCGTCGCGGGCTGATGGCGGTGCGAACGCTCCCCGCCTAGAATGCCGTCCCTCTGTTGCCCCCGTCATCCTGATGAGACGTTGGAATTCATGACCACCGCGCTGGCCGAATCGTCGCCGACCACTGTTCGCTCACAGCAACTCTTGCAGCGACTGCGATCCATCGTCGGAGCCAACAGCGTGCTCGCCGATCACGAGGAGTTGCTCGTCTACGAATGCGACGGGTACACCGTCGAAAAGAATTGCCCCGATGTCGTCGTGTTCCCGACCTCCACCGAACAAGTCGTCGCCGTGGTGAAAGCGTGCAACGAGTTCGACGTGCCGTTCGTACCGCGCGGCGCGGGGACCAGTCTGGCGGGTGGATGCCTGCCGGTCGGTGGCGGTGTGATGATCGCCCTGACGCGCATGAAGCGGATCATCGAGGTGAATCTTCGCGACCGCTACGCCATCGTCGAACCGGGGCTGGTCAATGTCCATCTGACACAGCATTTGAAGGGGACCGGTTACCACTACGCGCCCGATCCGTCGAGTCAGGGGGCCTGCACGATCGGCGGCAATTTCGCGACCAACTCCGGCGGCCCGCACACGTTGAAGTACGGCGTCACCGTGAATCACGTGCTGGGTGCCGAGATCGTGCTCCCCGACGGCAACGTGGTGCAACTCGGGGGAACGGTCGAAGATGTTCCCGGCTACGACCTGACCGGACTGTTCGTCGGCAGCGAAGGGACGCTCGGCTTGTGTACCAAGGTGATCGTCCGGCTGACACGCGATCCGGCGGCCTTTCGGACGATGCTCGGTGTGTTCGAAACCGTCTCCGACGCCACCAAGGCGATCAGCGAAATCATCGGTACGGGAATCGTCCCCGCAGCGCTAGAGATGATGGACCAGGGGATCGTCAGCGCCGTCGAACAGGCGTTCCATTTCGGGTTCCCACTCGACGCCGGTGCCGTCCTGCTGATCGAAGTGGACGGTCTGGAAGTCGCGGTCGATGAGGAGGCTCAGCGGATCATCGCGCTGTGCCATCAAAGCGGTGCCCGCGAAGTGCGGCAGGCCAATACTCCCAAGGAACGGCAACTTCTGTGGAAGTGCCGCAAGCAGGCGTTCGGTGCGATCGGGCGGCTGAGTCCCAGTTACTGCACCCAAGACGGTGTCGTCCCGCGGACGAAGCTGCCGGAAATCCTCGAATTCATCACGGCCTGCGGTCTGCGGCACGGCCTGCGGATCGTCAACGTCTTTCACGCGGGCGACGGCAACATTCACCCGATCCTGCTGTTCGATGAACGCGACGCCGAACAGGT